>NZ_JBYVJW010000003.1:0-304561 GCF_058147165.1 Polaribacter sp. 2305UL8-11
TTTGATGTTTTCATCTAACAAAAAAAGTTTATTGAAACCAGTTTCAATAAACTTTTAATTTAATCAGTATTACAAAGAGATTCAGAGGTTTTTACCAACCATTTTTTGCCATTAAGCCTTGTTTTAAAATTAAGAATTTAATTTCTGTAGAGAGTCTAGTCTAACTTTTTCTTTAGCATGCATAGAACTCCTAATTCTTCACGTGATAAATTTTCATTCTTTTTTAGTAGTCGATTTATTTCATTTTGAAAATATTTTATAGTTTTTCCATGTATATATTCATCAATAATTCTTGGATCTATATAAGAGCTTCTTGCTACTGAAGGTGTGTTTCCTAAATGTTCACTTACTTTGACTACTGCATTTTTGATATTTTTGTCCAATAGTTTTTGATCTTTTTTATCAATTGCACCAATTTCATCTAATGCCATTGCTGCAATTACTGTTCCTGACCAAGTTCTAAAATCTTTTGCAGAAAATTCTTCACCCATTACTTCTTTTATGTATTCATTTAAATGTTCACTTTTTACATCCTGTTTTATACCATTTTCATCAATAAATTTAAAAATTTCATAACCGGGTAAATCATCAATTTCTTTTACTGTTTTAGCTAATTTTTTATCAATAATGTGTCTTTCTTGTTCTTTTCCAGATTTACCAATGTAGTTAAATGTTAACTCTTCTCCGTTAATAGTTAAATGTTTGCTTCTCATTGTGGTGAGACCATACGTTTCATTTTCTTTTGCATAATAATCACTTCCAGGTCTAAAGTAGGCTGCTTCTAATAAACGAACCATACAAGCCAACACTTTTTCTCTGCTCGGTTCTTGTTGTCTTAGATGCTGGCCAGTAACACGTCTCATGTGTTCTAATTGATCTGCAAAATTTAGGATTCTGTCAAATTTTTGTTTTTCCCGTTTTTCTATGTATTTAGGATTATAGATATATTGTTTTCTGTTTTTATCATCTCTTCCTGTAGCTAAAACTTTAGCACTCTTTTTTGAGCTAATTTCTACTTCTGTCCAAGCAGGAGGAATAACTAATGATTTGAACCACTCTTTTAATTCTTTGTTTTTTATAGTTTGATTTTGATTATCAACATAAGTAAAACCTTTGCCATGTTTTTTTCTGTAATACATTTGGAGATATTTTCTACTAAATTAGAAAAAAAATGAAATCGATATGAAAATATTATTAACTCAAATAAAAAAGCTGTTTGTAAATTAAATACAAACAGCTTTACTAATTATTGACCATTATTGTTACATCGCAACTAAATCTCCAGTAATATCTTTTGAAGGTAATTCTGATTTTCCCATTAGATAGATATCTACTTGTCTTGCAGCTTCTCTTCCTTCAGAAATTGCCCAAACAATTAAAGATTGTCCTCTTCTCATATCACCAGCAGTAAATATATTAGGAACATTAGTTTGGTATTTTCCATACTCTGCTTTGTAGTTTGAACGAACATCTTTATCTATTCCTAATTTATCAGCTAAAGTACTTTCTGGGCCTGTAAAACCAAGAGCTAACAATGCTAAATCGCAAGGCCAAATTTTTTCAGTACCTTCAATTTCTATTAATTGAGGTCTTTGTCCTGGAACCATTTTCCACTCTACATTTACTGTTTTTAAAGCGGTTAATTTTCCGTTTTCATCTTTTATAAATTCTTTGGTATTTATTAACCAATTACGTTCTACACCTTCTTTGTGAGAAGATGATGTTTTTAGTTGTAAAGGCCAAAAAGGCCAAGGAGTTGTTGGTGATCGATGTCCAGGAGGTTTTGGCATAATTTCAAAATTAACTACTGATTTTGCACCATGTCTGTTTGATGTTCCAATACAATCACTTCCTGTATCTCCACCACCAATTACGATTACATTTTTATCTGTAGCCATTACTTGGTTTTTTACTTCTTTACTAAATAATACCTTTGTTTGTTGTGTTAAGAAATCCATTGCTTGCACAACACCATCTGCATCAATTCCAGGAGTTGGTAAACTTCTTCTTTCAGTTGCTCCACCACATAAAACTACAGCATCGAAAGTTTTTAAATCTTTAACATCATAATTAACACCAACATTTACGTTGGTTTTAAAAATTATCCCTTCTGCTTCTAAAATGGCAATTCTTCTATCGATAATTCCTTTTTCCATTTTAAAATTTGGAATTCCATATCGTAATAAACCACCTACCTCATCATCTCTTTCAAAAACGGTAACTGTATGTCCAGCTCTATTTAATTGTTGTGCAGCAGCTAAACCAGCAGGTCCAGAACCAACAACAGCAACCGTTTTTCCTGTTCTTGTTTTAGGTGGTTGTGGTTTAATCCATCCTTCTTTAAAAGCACGTTCTACAATATTTTTCTCAATATTTTCAATAGAAACAGGATCTTCAATAATACCTAATACACATGATTTTTCACATGGAGCTGGGCATAAGCGACCCGTAAATTCTGGAAAATTGTTTGTAGAATGCAAAATCCAAGAAGCTTTTTTCCATTCTCCTTGATGAACCATGTGATTAAAATCTGGAATTAGGTTTCCTAGTGGACAACCACTGTGACAAAAAGGAATACCACAATCCATACAACGTGAACCTTGCTTTGTCAATTCTTTTTCTGAAAGAGGAACTGTAAATTCTTTGTAATTTTTTATACGATCTTTTACAGAAACGTATTTTTCATCTTGTCTTTCAAATTCCTTAAATCCTGTTACTTTTCCCATGACATTATGCTTTTGTTAATTCTTCGAACATTGGTTCTTCTGTTTCTATACGTTTTAATGCTTTTTTGTATTCTATTGGCATTACTTTTACAAAGTTTTTTAAACTTGTATCCCAATCATCTAATAAAGAAGCACCTTTTTTACTATCAGTATATAAAACGTGTTTTTCTATAGTTGTTTTTAAATCTAGTGCATCCATATCTGAAACTTCTTCAAATTCGATTGTTTCAGTATTACAAAGACCGTTTACAAATTTGTTTTCTGGATCATAAACATAAGCGATTCCTCCACTCATACCAGCAGCAAAATTTCTTCCTGTTTTACCTAATACAATAACTTTACCACCTGTCATATATTCACAACAATGATCTCCAACACCTTCTACAACTGCAGTTGCTCCAGAATTACGAACTGCAAAACGTTCTCCAGCAATTCCATTTATAAAAGCTTGACCATTTACAGCGCCAAACAAGCAAACGTTACCAATAATAATATTGTTTTCTGCAATAAAATCTGCTTTTGCTGGTTTTTTAATAATTAATTTTGCTCCAGACAATCCTTTTCCTAAATAATCATTTGTGTTTCCATCTAAAATGAATGTTAATCCATGAGCACCAAATGCTCCAAAACTTTGACCTGCAGAACCTGTGAAATTAATATTTAAGGTATCTTCAGGCAAACCTAAATGACCGTAGATTTTAGAAATTTCGTTACTAACAATTGCTCCAACAGTTCTATCTGTGTTTTTTATAGAGTAAGAAAGATTCATTTTTTCTTTTCTATACAAGGCTCTATGAGAGTCTTTTAAGATAGTAAAGTCTAAAACATCTTCTAAATTATGATCTTGTTGTTCTGTATTTCTTACAGGAAGATGGTTGTAACCAACTGGTCTATGTAAAATACTTGATAAATCTAAACCTTTTGCTTTGTAATGCTTAATAGCTTTGTTTGCATTGATTTTATGAGTTTGACCCACCATTTCTGCCAATGTTCTAAAACCAAGTTCTGCCATTATTTTTCTTAATTCTTCAGCAATATAATAGAAGAAATTAATGACGTGTTCTGGAGTTCCTTTAAAGTTTTTACGCAATTCTTTATCTTGAGTTGCGATACCAACTGGACATGTATTAAGATGACATTTACGCATCATAATACAACCTGAAGCTACTAAAGGAGCTGTTGCAAAACCAAATTCTTCTGCTCCTAATAATGCTGCAATTGCAACATCTCTACCCGTTTTTAATTGTCCATCACATTCTACAACAATTCTACTTCGTAAATTATTCATTACTAAAGTTTGTTGTGCTTCAGACAAACCAAGTTCCCAAGGTAAACCTGCATGTTTTAATGATGTTAAAGGAGATGCTCCAGTACCACCATCATAACCAGCAATTAAAACTACATCTGCTTTTGCTTTTGCAACACCAGCAGCAATGGTTCCAACACCTACTTCTGAAACTAATTTCACATTAATTCTTGCTTCACGATTTGCATTTTTTAAATCGTAAATTAATTGTGCTAAATCTTCAATTGAATAAATATCGTGATGTGGAGGAGGAGAAATCAATCCAACAAAAGGCGTAGAATTTCTTGCATTTGCAATCCAAGGTAACACTTTGTGTGCAGGTAATTGACCGCCTTCACCAGGTTTTGCACCTTGTGCCATTTTAATTTGAATTTCTCTTGCATTTGTTAAATAGTGAGAAGTAACTCCAAATCTACCAGAAGCAACTTGCTTTATAGCAGAGTTTCTGCTATCACCATTGATATCTTTTTGAAAACGTTTTCTATCTTCTCCACCTTCACCTGAATTAGATTTGCCTCCAATTCTGTTCATTGCAATTGCTAAATTTTCATGTGCTTCTCTAGAAATTGAGCCATAAGACATGGCACCAGTTTTAAAACGTTTTACAATTTCTGTCCAAGGTTCTACTTCATCTAAAGGAATTGGATCTAAATTATCAAACTGAAACAGACCACGAATAGTCATTAAATTTTCAGCTTGTTCGTTAATGGCTTTTGAATACACATCGTAACTTGCTTGATCGCTTAAACGAACCGCTTGTTGTAATTTTGCAACTGTAGTTGGATTGAATAAATGACGCTCGCCATTTCTTCTCCATCTGTAATCTCCACCAATATTTAGTCCTAAGTTTTTATCAATTTGTTTGTTAGGGTATGCTTGTTTATAACGTTGGTCTATTTCTTTTTCAATTTCATACAATCCAATACCTTCTATTCTTGAAGCTGTATATGGGAAATATTTTTCTACAAATTGAGAGTTAAAACCAACAATTTCAAAAATTTGAGAACCTCTATAAGAATGTAATGTTGAGATTCCTATTTTGTTCATCACTTTTAAAATACCCTTTCCTATTGCAGTATTAAAATTATCTACAGCTTTTTGCTCATCCATATCAGTAATAAAGCCTTCTTTTACTTGCATTCTGATGATTTCGTTAACCATATATGGGTTGATGGCACTTGCTCCATAACCAAATAAAGTTGCAAAATGATGTGGTTCTCTTGGTTCTGCAGATTCTATAATTATATCAAAATAAGAACGTTTTCTTAAACGATTTAATTGATGATTTACATACGAACAAGCTAACAAAGCTGGTATTGGCGCTAACTCTTGATTTACACCTCTATCAGAAAGTATAATAATATTTGTTTTTCTTTCTAGAGCTTTTTCAATTTGAATGATAATATCGTCTAAAGCATCTTCCAAACCATTTAAACCTTGTGCTTTTGGATATAAAATTTCAATAGTTTCTGTTTTGAAACTCTCTACATCTATATTTCTGATTTTTTCTAAATCTGCATTAGAAATTACAGGGTTCTGGATTCTTAATTTTCTACATTGACGTTCTGTTATGCTAAAAATATTTCTATCTTTTCCTAAATTTAAACTGATGTCTGTTACAATATTTTCTCGAATTCCGTCTAAAGGCGGATTTGTAACTTGTGCAAATAATTGTTTAAAATAATTAGAAATTAATTGAGGTCTATCAGATAAAACTGCTAAAGGAGTATCAATTCCCATAGACCCTAAAGCTTCTTTACCAACTTGTGCCATTGGTGTAATTACTTCTTGAATATCTTCAAAAGTGTAATTAAATAAACGTTGGCGTGTTTTAATATCGATAGTTTCTATTGGACAAGTTTCGCTTGTATATGGAACATCTTTTAAATGCAAACGTGTTTTATCTAACCATTCTTGATAGGGTCTTTCTGAAACAATTTTACTTTTTATTTCTTCATCACCAATAATTCTACCCTCATTCATATCTACCAAGAACATTTTTCCTGGCTCTAATCTTCCATGTTCTTTTACATCTTCTGGTGCAACATCAACCACACCAATTTCTGATGACATGATTAATTTACCACTTTTTGTTACAGTATATCTAGATGGTCTTAAACCATTTCTATCTAATAAAGCACCAATATAATCTCCGTCTGTAAAAGGTACAGAAGCTGGACCATCCCAAGGTTCCATAATACAACCATTGTATTCGTAAAAAGCTTTACGTTCTGCAGACATGGTTTTGTGTTTTTCCCAAGCTTCAGGAATCATCATCATCATAATTTCTGGCAATGAACGACCAGTATGTGTTAATAATTCTACAACCATGTCCATAGAAGCAGAATCTGATTTTCCAGGTAAAATAATTGGGAATAATTCTTCTATTTGCGGGCCAAAAACATCACTTTTCATGATTTCTTCTCTTACACGCATTCTACTTACGTTTCCGCGTAAAGTATTAATTTCTCCATTTTGACACATGTGTCTAAATGGTTGTGCCAATTCCCAAGTTGGCATAGTGTTGGTAGAAAAACGTTGATGCACTAATGCCAAACGTGTTACCAAATCTTTTTCTTGAAGATCTTTGTAATAAGGACCAATATCTTCAGGCATAATAATACCTTTATATATAATGGTTGTTATTGATAAACTTGAAACGTAAAAATATCCGCTTTCAGAAGTTTTTGATTGTCTTATTTTATGCTCTGCAATTTTACGAGCAGCATATAGTTTTGCTTTAAAAGTAGCTTCATCTAATTCTTCAATTTTAGCTACAAAAATTTGTTCAATATTTGGTTCTGATGCTAATGCAATTGGACCTAGTTGAGAAGAATCTACAGGAACTTCTCTCCATCCTAAAATAGAAAGTCCTTGTGCTTTTATTTCGTTTTCAAAAGTAGATTTGCAAAAATTATATTGATTTTTTGCTTTTGGTAAGAAAACCATTCCAACAGCATACTCTCTTTGTTCAGGAATAGAAAAGTTACAAACTCTATTAAAGTATTCATGAGGAATGTCTATTAATAAACCAGCTCCATCTCCTGTTTTTCCATCTGCACTAACACCTCCTCTATGTTCTAGTTTTACTAGGATTTCTAGAGCATCATGAATGATTTGATTTGTCTTGTCTCCATTTAAATTACAGATAAATCCTGCACCGCAATTTTCATGTTCAAACTCTGGTAAATATAAGCCTTGTTTCTCCATATTTTATTGAATTATATCGGCTAATTTATATTTTTTATTGAGAAAAACGTAGCGTTTATAAGCTTTTAATATAATTTTTATGATGAAAATAAAATATGGGTATAAATAATTCAATTATAATAATTAAACGTTATTATATTGTCATATTCATAAAAAACACAAAAACCTGCAAATCTGATCAAATTTGCAGGTAAAATTTATGTTTTTTAGTGTGATTAATGTTCGTTTAAACGAAAATCTGGATATGCGTCCATACCATGTTCATGGGCATCTAAACCTTCTAGTTCTTCTTTTTCGCTAACTCTAATTCCAACAGTTTTCTTTAAAGTAAAAATAATTAAGAAAGAAGTTATTAAACAAAATGCAGCATAACAAGCAACACCTATTAATTGAGTTAAGAAAGTATGTTCTGCATTCGTAGAAAAAATACCTACAGCTAAAGTTCCCCAAACTCCACAGATTAAGTGCACTGCAATTGCTCCAACAGGATCATCTAATTTTATTGCATCTACACAACTTACAGCAAATACAATTAATACTCCTGCAATAGCTCCTATAATTATGGCGCTTTCAGGAGTCATAACATCTGCACCTGCAGTAATTCCTACTAGTCCACCTAATATACCATTTAAAAACATAGTTAAGTCTAAGTTTTTGTATTTGATAAAAGATACAAGTGCAGCCACAACACCACCAGCAGCAGCAGCTAAACAAGTTGTAACTAAAGTTAAAGAAGTAGACTCTGGGTTTGCAGACAATACAGAACCACCATTAAAACCAAACCATCCTAACCAAAGTACTAAAACTCCTGCTGTTGCTAAAGGTATATTATGACCAGGTATTGCTTGTGGTTTTCCGTTTTTGAATTTTCCAATTCTTGGACCTAATAACCAAACAGCAACTAATGCTGCCCATCCACCAACAGAATGTACCAATGTAGAACCTGCAAAATCATAGAATCCTATTTGGTCTAAGAAACCACCACCCCATTTCCAAGAACCTACAATAGGGTATACTAAACCTACATATATGATTGTAAAAATCATAAAAGGACCAATTTTCATTCGTTCTGCAACTGCACCTGATACAATTGTAGCAGCTGTTGCTGCAAACATTCCTTGGAACAGGAAGTCTGTCCACCAAGTGTAACCACCATCTGCATATTCTGCAGTCATACCATTTTCTGGTGGTGTAATACCAAAACCTGCAAAATCTATAAAGCCAATAGAGTCTTCTGCAAAACCTGGATACATTAAGTTAAAGCCACCTATATAGTATAATAATAAACCTACTGTTATGATAAATATATTTTTAAATAGAATGTTTATTGTGTTTTTCTGTCTAGTTAAGCCAATTTCTAAAAATGCAAACCCTGTGTGCATAAAGAAAACTAATGCTGTACAGATCATCATCCATACATTATTTGTTGTAAGTAATTCCATGTTTTTTTATTTTGATATTTTCTTTAAAGTTTCTCCTCCTTTTTCTCCTGTTCTGATTCTATATGCTTCAGTGATATCTGATACAAAAATTTTACCATCACCAACTTCTCCAGTAGCTGCAGATTTAAGTAATGCATTAATGGTTATTTTTTCGAAATCATCATTCACTACTATAGATAAATATCTTCTTTGAATATCGCTTGTACTATAGCTTATACCTCTATATACATGACCTTCTTTTTCGTTACCTAAACCTGTTACATCCCAATAAGAAAAGAAGTTTACATCAACTTTATGTAAGGCCTCTTTTACAGCTGAAAATTTTGATTTTCTAATGATTGCTTCTATTTTTTTCATAATTATTAAGTTTTTAATTGATATTAGAAAGAGTAAACTGCTGCAATAGTTAGAGCGCTTACACTTTTTTCTGTAGGAAAAGCTTCTATAACACCATCTTTAGATGAGTCTAATCTTAAATCTGTAATTAATTTTAAGTTTTCTGTTAAAGTAGTATTAGCTGTTAAGGTAAATGCAGTTACACTAGCGTCTGAAGCTCCATTTGCTTGAAAAAATTCTGGTCTAAAACCTAAAGCAAAAGTATCTGAAAAAGAATTTTGCAAATACAAAGCAATTCCTTGGTAGCCAGCATCTGCATCAGAAGAGTGAGAATACGCTGCATTTATTCCAAAATAGAACGTGTCTGATAAATCAAAACCTCCTGTATAATCAAGAAAAATATTATCAGTAATTCCACTTCCATCTACACCTCCATAAATAAAATTTAAGTACTGGCCTTTATAACCAACCTGAGCACCCAATTGCATTTCACCACCAACATTACCATCTGCACTAGATATTGCATGTGAGTTTGTTACTGCTAACATTAAAGATAAATCTTCTGAAGCTGCGTAATCTAATTTTACACCAGTATGAGAAAATGGTCCAGCATTAAATAAGTAAGAAACTGTGTAGTTAAAATTTGCAGCAGGAGAAATAACTTCATACCCTAAAAAAGTGTTAAACTGACCAGCAGTAATTGTAACTTTTTCGCTAACTCTATAATAAGCATATAATTGGTTTATTGCACCAGCTAAGTTTGCATCGTCTGCTTTAGGTCCAAATGCAATATCTGCAATAACTCCAGCTTTTCCTTTTTGATATGCAAAAACGGTATTAGCAAACCCTAAACCAAAACCATTTGCATTTTGTGGGTTGGCAATTAATATACCAGGAGTTCCAGAGCCATCTACAAAATTTGTAGTTCCATAAACATCTACAGTTCCACTTAATGTAAAAGTTCCTTTTTCTTCTTTTTCCTGTGCAGTAATTATTAAACTACTTGCTAATAATAAAGTAAAAATAATTTTCTTCATGATAATTGTTCTTTTAGTTGTGTTTTGTTTTTATTGAACGGGTCAAATGTATATATTAAATTTAAATAAACAAGGGGGTGTTTTTGTAAATAGGGTATTTTTAAAGTTAATGCCCTAAAAAAATAGGGGGTATAAATAATAATAATTCATTTTATAATTTTTAAAGTATTTAAAAAATAGGGTTTTTTAAAAAATAACACATAATTTTATGATATCGATAAAAATGCACTTTCTGAAAAAAAAGTTCATTTTATTGTATTTTTGAAGTATGAAATACCCATTTTCTTATATCATTAAGCTTCAATTTTTAGGATTTCGATTTTCTGGTTGGCAAAAACAAACCAATTCTAAAGCTTTGCATGAAATGGTAGATAAAACATTATTGTATGTTTTAAAAGATGTTTCTTTTAAAACCATTGGTGTTGGTAGAACAGATGCTAAGGTTTCTGCAAATTCTTATTATTTACAGCTATTTATAGTTGATGAAATTGAAGAAGCTGATTTTTTGATTTCTTTAAACTCAAATTTTTCTTCTGATTTTAGAGCGCTTTCTATTGATAAAGTTGCAAGAAGTTATAATATTATAAATGCCCCGAAAATTAAGGAGTATCATTATTATTTTTCTTTTGATGGAAAGAACCATCCGTTTGCTGCACCTTTTATGGTTTCTGTTAATGATGTTTTAGATATTGAAACAATGATAAAAGCTGCAAAACTTTTTAAGGGAGAACATTATTTTCATAAATATTGTACGAAGCCATCTGTAAATACAATTTTTAAAAGGATAATTGATTCTTGCGAAATAGTAGAAAACGATATTTTAACTGCAAATTTTTTTCCTGATAAATCTTATATATTAAAGGTGAAAGGAAAAGGTTTTTTACGGTATCAAATTCGATTAATGATGGCGACTTTGTTTGAGGTTGGTAAAGGAAATTTAGATTTAAATTTTATCAAAGCTTCTTTAAAAGAAGATAATGATAGAATGTTTATGAGAAATATTGCGCCTGCATCTGGTTTACAACTCTATAATATTGAATTGGAACTATAGTTGGTAGATAAGCCTGCGTGAGCGATAGGAACGACATCCTCTGAACTTGTTTCAGAGATATAGTGGATAGCGCGTTTTTTGTTTTTTACAAAAACACGCCCAAAATAAAAAATCCAACTTTTAAAAAGATGGATTTATATATAGTTCTCGACTGCGCTTGAACAGACAAAATTTTATCCTTTTATAACGCCTCTTGAAATTACTATTTTCTGAATTTCTGAAGTTCCCTCATAAATCTGTGTAATTTTTGCATCACGCATTAAGCGTTCTACATGGTATTCTTTTACAAAACCATTTCCACCATGAATTTGAACAGCTTCTACAGTCTGTTCCATAGCTACTTTGCTTGCGTATAATTTTGCCATTGCAGAAGACATATCGTAATTATTACCTTGGTCTTTGTCCCAAGCAGCTTTCATAACTAACATTCTTGCAGCTTCAATTTCTGTATACATGTCTGCTAATTTAAAGGCAATTGCTTGGTGATTGCAAATTTCTGTTCCGAAAGCTTTACGTTCTTTAGAGTATTTTAAAGCCAATTCATAAGCGCCAGAAGCAATACCTAATGCTTGTGCAGCGATACCAATTCTACCTCCAGAAAGTGTTTTCATTGCAAACTTAAAACCAAAACCATCTTCTCCAATTCTATTTTCTTTAGGTACTTTTACATCGTTAAATTGTAAGGTGTGTGTGTCTGAACCTCGAATTCCTAATTTATCTTCTTTTGGTCCAATATGAAAACCTTCTGTTCCTTTTTCTACAATAAAAGCATTAATTCCTCTATGTCCTTTAGCTCTATCTGTTTGCGCAATTACCAAATAAACGTCTGCGCGCCCACCACTAGTAATCCAGTTTTTTGTTCCGTTAATTACATAATGGTCGCCTTTATCTTCTGCAGTTGTTGCTTGTGAAGTTGCGTCAGATCCTGCTTCTGGTTCACTCAAACAAAATGCACCAACAAATTCACCTGTAGCTAATTTTGTTAAATATTTTTGTTTTTGATCTTCGTTACCATAGGCTTCTAAACCATAGCAAACTAAAGAGTTATTTACGGAAACAATTACAGAAGCAGAAGCATCAATTTTAGAAAGTTCTTCCATAATTAATACGTAAGAAATAGCATCCATTCCACTTCCTCCATATTTTGGATCTACCATAATTCCTAAAAAACCAAGTTCACCCATTTTTCTAACAAGTTCGTTTGGGAATTCTTGTTTGTTATCTCTTTCTATAACACCAGGTAATAATTCTGTTTGTGCAAAATCTCTTGCAGCATCTCTAATCATTAAGTGTTCTTCTGTTAAACCAAAATCCATAAATGTATTTTTATTATATTCGTAATTTAAGGCTGTAAAGATATCGATTTCGTAACATATTTTCAATAGAGTTTTGTTATTTTTACATATATGAATAAAAGTAAGGTTTTTGTTGTAGGATTAATGTCTGGAACGTCTTTGGATGGTGTGGATTTAATTTATGTAAAATTTGATAAAAAAAATTATAAAAATTTTAAAATTTTAAATACACAAACTATTTCGTATCCAGAAGATTGGAAAAACACTTTACAAAATGCAATCCATTTTTCTTCTGAAGAATTAAAAGATTTAGACATTAAATATGGTGCTTATTTAGCGAAAGTGATTCATAGCTTTATAGTTAAAAATGAAATTAAAGTTATCAATTTTATAGCATCTCATGGACATACAATATTGCATGAGCCAAATAAGGGGATTACATTGCAAATTGGTGATGGGCAAACAATAGCAAATCTCACAAACCAAAAAGTAATTTGCGATTTTAGAACACAAGATGTGAGATTAGGTGGTCAAGGAGCACCTTTGGTTCCTATTGGTGATGAACTCCTTTTTGCTGATTATAATTTTTGTTTAAATTTAGGTGGGTTTTCAAATATTTCCTTTAAAAAGGATGGAAAAAGAATTGCTTTTGATATTTGTCCTGTAAATATTGTGTTAAATTTTTACGCAAATAAATTAGGTCTTGAGTATGATGAATTTGGAGAAATAGCATCTAAAGGAGAAATTAATCAAAAACTTTTAAATGATTTAAATTCACTAGACTTTTATCAGCAAAAACCACCCAAATCATTAGGTTTGGAATGGGTTCAAAAAGAAATTTTTCCAATAATTGATAAAAACGAAGCTAAAATACCATCCATTTTAAGAACTTTTGTAGAGCATATTTCCATGCAAATAAGTAAAATAATTATCGATGACGATTCTGTTTTAGTAACTGGGGGAGGTGTTTTTAATCTTTTTTTAATGAAACGGATTGAATATTATTCAAATATCAATATTAAGCTTTCAAGTAGAGAATTAATTGATTTTAAAGAAGCGCTTATTTTTGCTTTTTTAGGATTGTTAAAGTCTGATAATCAGTTAAATTGCTTGTCATCAGTAACTGGAGCTAAAAAAGATCATTCTTCTGGGGTTATTTTTTATCCTTAGGAATTTAATAAAAAATTTGAGCAGTCATTTTTTTACTGTAAATTTGTGTGTACTACAACGTATAAAATAATAACTCTAAAATCACTTTTAAGAATGAATCAACTTTAACTTCTCTAATTTTAATTTCGAAGAAAATTGTATCAGAAAAAAGAAAACCATAAGTTGAAAAATTATCAAAATTAGAAATGAAAGAATTATTAAAAATATACGAAAACAAGCAGCCAGAAATTGTTTTTCATTGGAAAGATCAAGAAACAGATGCAGAAGGTTGGACAGTTATAAACTCGCTTAGAGGTGGAGCTGCTGGTGGAGGTACAAGAATGCGAAAAGGCTTAAATATGAATGAAGTTTTGTCTTTAGCAAAAACAATGGAGGTAAAATTTACAGTTTCTGGACCAGCAATTGGAGGTGCAAAATCTGGAATAAATTTTGATCCAAATGATATTAGAAAAAGAGGTGTTTTAGAACGTTGGTACAAAGCAGTAACTCCACTTTTAAAACATTATTATGGTACAGGAGGAGATCTAAACGTAGATGCAGATAAGGATGTAATTCCAATTACAGAAAGTTGTGGAGTTTGGCATCCGCAAGAAGGTATTTTTAATGGACATTTTAAACCATCTGAAGCAGATAAAATAAATAGAATTGGTCAGCTACGAATGGGAGTAATAAAAGTAATTGAAGACAAAAAGTTCTCTCCAGATTTGTCTAAAAAATATACAGTTGCAGATATGTTAACAGGTTATGGGGTTGCAGAAGCTGTTAAACACTATTACAACATTTATGGTGGAGAAATAAAAGGTAAAAGAGCAATTGTGCAGGGTTTTGGAAATGTGGGTTCTGCAGCAGCTTATTATCTAACACAATTAGGTGCAAAAGTTGTTGGAATTATAGATAGAGATGGAGGTTTGATTAATGAAGAAGGATTTTCTATGGAAGAAATGACCAATTTATTTTTATCTAAAGATGGAAATAAATTAGTGTCTGAAAATATGATTCCTTTTGATGAAATTAATCAAAAAATTTGGAGTTTACCAGCAGAAATTTTTATTCCTGCAGCAGCTTCTAGATTGGTTTCTCAAGAACAAGTTCAACAAATGATAGACACAGGTTTAGAAGTAATTTCTCCTGGAGCAAATGTGCCTTTTGCAGATAAAGAAATTTTCTTTGGGCCAATTATGGAGTATACAGATAGCCACTTAAGTTTATTACCAGATTTTATATCAAACTGTGGTATTGCAAGAGTTTTTGCTTACTTAATGGAAGCAAAAGTAGAATTACCTATGCAAGATGAGGCTATATTTAAAGATACCTCTAATATTATTAAAAAAGCATTGCAAAAAACATTTAAAAAGAGTGCTTCTAAAACAAAAATTTGTTCAACAGCATTCGAAATCGCACTAAAACAACTAATTTAAACTAGTATATATGGAATCAGTAATTATCATCGTTTTTGTAATGGGCTATTTAGCCATTACTTTAGAACACAATTTAAAATTAGATAAATTAATCCCTGCCTTAATTATGATGGCAGTCTGTTGGGCTTTAGTCGCTCTTGGAGTTGATAATTTTTCTAATTGGTTTGATTCCGAAAATCATGGTTTAGTTGATGGTTTTGCATCAATGGTGCATGATGATAAATTACATTTAGTTGAAGAAACTTTGTTGCATCACTTAGGTAAAACAGCAGAAATTTTAGTTTTTCTTTTAGGTGCAATGACAATTGTAGAAATTATCGATTATTTTGATGGATTCTCTACCATTAAAGGTTATGTAAATTTTAAAGGTAAAAAGAAATTGTTATGGATGTTTGCTGTTCTAGCATTTATACTATCTGCTATTATAGATAATTTAACAGCTACTATTGTATTGATTTCTATTTTACAGAAAATTGTAAAAACAAGAGAAGAAAGAATTTGGTTTGCAGGTTTAATTATAATTGCAGCAAATGCTGGTGGAGCTTGGTCTCCTATTGGAGATGTTACTACTACAATGCTTTGGATTGGTAAAAAAGTAACCACACTAAAGTTAATAGAATACTTATTACTACCATCTCTACTTTGTATGGTGGTACCAACTTTTATTGCTTCTTTTTTACCGGCTTTTAAAGGAGAGATAGATTTTGATGAAAATGAAGTAGAGAAACCAAAAAGTCCACATAGTGCAAGAATGTTATATTTAGGATTAGGAGCTATTTTATTTGTACCAATTTTTAAAACAGTAACACATTTACCACCTTACGTTGGTATGATGTTGTCTTTAGGTATTGTAGCAACTTTTGCAGAAATTTATAGTAATTCTAAATTTTCTATTTCAAGTGTAGAGGGAGAGCAAGCAGATGAACACTCTTTAGGGGCGCATCACAGTCCAGTTCATGCTTCGTTATCAAAAATAGAAATGCCAAGTATACTTTTCTTTTTAGGAATATTAATGGCAGTTGCAGCTCTAGAGTCTTTAGGTATTTTATTTAACTTTGCCTCTACATTACAAGAAAGTGTACCTATGATGGGAACAGAAATGCATTCAGAAGGTGTAACAGGTGTTTCAGATTTAGTGGTTATGTTATTAGGTGTTGGTTCTGCAGTTATAGATAATGTACCATTAGTTGCAGCAAGTTTAGGAATGTTTTCTGAACCTTTAGATAATGAGTTGTGGCATTTTATAGCTTTTTCTGCGGGTACTGGAGGTTCTATGTTAATTATTGGTTCTGCTGCTGGTGTTGTAGCTATGGGTATGGAAAAAATAGATTTTTTCTGGTACTTAAAAAAAATATCTTGGTTAGCATTAATTGGTTTTGTGGTAGGTTCTGCAACATTTATGTTAACTAGAACGCTATTTTAATTAAATAATAACAAATTAGAAAATGTCATTTTGTAAACTAACAAAGTGGCATTTTTTTTGATTTAAATAAAATGGATTCTTTTATTTGAAACAATTTAAAAAGAGAATCCTCGTTAAAAGAGTAGAACATAAAAAAAGAAATTGAATGTTGTCATTTTTTCAAGAAAACAAAGAAATTTTAGAAGAAGCTATACCAGAAGAAAAAACATTGTCTATTTATAAATTAATAATGGATGGTGGTTTAGGAGGGCAAATTATAATTGCTATTCTTTTTATCTTATTAGCAGTTGGTCTGTATATTTATTTCGAACGTTTTTTTGCTATAAAATCTGCTTCTAAAGTAGATAAAAACTTTATGAATCAAATTAAAGATTATGTTTCTAATGGTAAATTAGAATCTGCAGACGCGCTTTGTAAAAGCAAAAATACTCCAACAGCAAGATTAATAGGAAAAGGAATTTCTAGAATAGGAAAACCTTTAGAAGATATAAATACTGCAATTGAAACAGCTGGTAAATTAGAAATTTATCAATTAGAAAAAAACGTAAGTGTTTTAGCAACAATTGCAGGAGCAGCACCAATGATTGGTTTTTTAGGAACAGTTATAGGGATGATAGTTGCCATACATGAAATTGCAAATGCAGGTGGTCAAATAGATATAAAGATGCTTTCTGATGGATTGTATACAGCAATGACAACAACAGTTGCAGGTCTAATTGTAGGGATTATATCATACATAACTTATAATCATTTAGTGGTAAGAACTAATAAAGTGGTGTATCAAATGGAGGCAAAATCTGTCGAGTTTTTAGATTTGTTAAACGAGCCAGTATAAAGGGTTCAAGACTTAAATTTTGAACATTGAACATTGAATTTTAAATTTTGAACACGAAACATGAATCTAAGAGGAAGAAATAAAGTAGACCCAACATTTAATATGTCTTCAATGACAGATATTGTTTTTTTATTGCTGATATTTTTTATGTTAACATCAACTTTGGTAACAGTAAGTGCCATAGATGTTTTATTGCCAAAAGCTGGAGGTAAAACAGAAAATAATAAATCTGTTGCAGTAACAATAACTAACAAATCATTATTTTATATTGATAAGACAAAAGTAAGTTCGTCAAAATTAGAAAGTGAAATTTTAAGAAGCATAGGTGCAGATAAAAAGAAAACTATTGTTATAAGAGGTGATAAAGATGTTCCTTACAAAAACGTGATGAAAGTAATAGATATTGCTAATAAAAATAAATTAAAAATGATTTTAGCTGTAAAAGGTAAATAACAAAAGTGCTATTCCTACAAAAGCAGGAATCTAAATATAAAATGGAATTTTTAAACACAAGACATAAGCGAAAATCAGCAGTAATTACTGCTATAATTTTGATGTTTTTAATCTTCGGAATTTTAAACTACGGAATGCAATATTTAGATCCACCAGAAGAATATGGTTTGGCAATTAATTTTGGAAATTCGGAAGTTGGTAGTGGAGAGCCAGTTTTTAAAACTAAAAAAGTTGCTACTCCAAAAGTTATAGAAAAACAAAAGGTGATTGAAGAGGTGAAAGAAACTCCTAAAGAAATTATTAAAGAGGAGGTGATTACAAATGACACAGATAAAGATGTTCCTGTTATAGAAAAGAAAAAAGAGGTTAAAAAAATAGAAAAGAAAGAAATAAAAAAAGAAAAACCAAAAGAAAAGTCAAAACCTAAGCCTTCTAAAGAAAATCAAGATGCGTTAAATAATTTATTAAATGGCAACTCTTCTGATGGAAAACCAAAAGGAGAAGGAGATGATTTAAAACCTGGTGTAAAAGGAAAAGAAAAAGGAGATGCAGAGTCATCTAAATATTATGGAAATACAGGAAATGGCTCTGGAGGAAATTATAATTTAGCAGGTAGAAAAGCATTGTCTAAACCCAAAGAGCAACCAGATTGCCAAGAAGAAGGTATTGTTGTAGTAAGAATTCAAGTAGATAAATCTGGTAAAGTTATTTATGCTCTACCAGGAGTAAAAGGCACTACAAATTCTGCAGCTTGTTTGTTAAAACCAGCTAAAGCTGCAGCTCTAAAGACTAAGTGGAATGTAGATGAAAAAGCTCCTTCTAAACAAACAGGAACTATCATTTATAAATTTTCTCTCTCTAAATAATCATGTATTTTTGCGTTTCTGTCATTCCTGTATAAGCAGGAAACTCATATTAAAATTATGACTTACAAAGAAACTTTAAATTGGATGTTTGCGCAATTACCAATGTATCAAAGAGAAGGTAAAACTGCATTCAAAAAAGATTTAACAAATACTATAGCATTTTCTAAAGAATTGGGTTTTCCTGAAAGAAAATTCAAGTCTATTCATGTTGGAGGTACCAATGGGAAAGGGTCTACAAGTCACATGTTAGCTTCAATTTTGCAAGAAGCTGGTTATAAAGTTGGGTTGTACACCTCACCACATTTAAAAAATTTTACTGAAAGAATTAGAGTTAATGGTGAAGAAATTCCGAAACGAAAAGTAACTTCCTTTATTAAAAAGAATAAGCTTTTTTTAGAGAAACAAAAACTCTCTTTTTTTGAGATGACAGTAGGTTTAGCTTTTGATTATTTTGCAAAAGAAAAAGTAGATATTGCTATCATTGAAGTTGGTTTGGGAGGTAGGTTAGATTCAACAAACATTATTACTCCAGAGGTTTCTGTAATAACCAATATTGGCTTAGATCATACACAGTTTTTAGGAGAAACATTACCAGAAATAGCTTTTGAAAAATCGGGTATTATTAAAAAAAACATTCCTGTTGTTGTTGGAGAAAAACAAGTAGAAGTCAAAGAGGTCTTTCTAAAAAAAGCCAATGAAACAGATTCAAAGTTATTTTTTGCATCAGATAGTCTAGAAAATTATCAAACAGGTTTGTTAGGAGATTATCAAAAAAATAATTCTAAAACAGCAGTACAAGCTTTAAAACATTTAAATGGTTTTTCAATATCTAAAATAAATATTAAAAACGGATTATTAAATGTCGTAAAAAACACCAACTTAAAAGGAAGATGGCAAATTTTACAAGAAAAACCAAAAGTAATTTGTGATACAGCCCATAATAAAGATGGATTAAGTATTGTTATGAATCAACTAAAAAAAGAACCTTTTAAAAAATTACATATTGTTTTAGGAGTTGTTTCAGATAAAAAGTTAGAGGATGTTTTGCCATTATTTCCTGTTGATGCGCAATACTATTTTTGCAAACCAAATATCCCAAGAGGGCTTTCTGAAGAAGAATTGTGTAAAAAAGCGTTTCATTTTAATTTATTTGGTGAAAAATTTTCATCAGTAAAAAAAGCTTTAAAAAATGCCTTACTAAATGCAAATCAACAAGATACAATTTATGTTGGAGGGAGTACTTTTGTTGTTGCCGAAATTATTTAAAATAAAGTTCATTTTTCTTTGTAGAAATGAAAAAGCACTTTATATTTGCATCCGCTAAGGGCAATTAGCTCAGTTGGTTCAGAGCACTTGGTTTACACCCAAGGGGTCAGGGGTTCGAATCCCTTATTGCCCACTTCAAAATCCTTCACAATTTGTGGAGGATTTTTTTTTTGTTTACCATTTTATTTTGGTATTACTTATAATGCTATTTTTCGTACATTCGCTTTTTGAAAAAGAATCCAAATTAGAATTAATGAATATTGATTTTTTAGAAAATAAATATCTGTAAGAAATGAAAAATTTTGCCTTAATTGGAGCAGCAGGTTATATTGCTCCAAGACATTTAAAAGCAATAAAAGATACAGATAATAACTTAATTGCTGCGCTTGATAAGTTTGACAGTGTTGGTTTTATGGATAGTTATTTTCCAAATGCAGATTTTTTTGTTGAGTTTGAAAGGTTTGATCGGCATATAGAGAAATTAAAAAGAAAAATACGATATAGGTTTGACTTACATTACTTCTAAAGGAAAATGTTACGACATTTCTTGGAAAGGAGATGAAAGTAAGTCAGGAGGAATAGCTACAAATATTGGAGTTCATTTCTATGATATGCTTTCTTGGATTTTAGGAGATGTTCAAGAAAATTTTGTTTATTTAATAGAAAAACATAGAGCAGCTGGTTATTTAGAATTTGAAAAAGCAAGAGTTCGTTGGTTTTTATCTATTGATGAAAATGATTTGCCAAAAGAAATTAGGCAAAATAATCAAAGAACCTTTAGATCAATTTCTATTGATAAAGAGGAGTTAGAATTTAGTGAAGGTTTTAAAGATTTACATATTAAAAGCTACAAAGAAATTCTTAATAATAAAGGTTTTGGACTTGAAGAAGTAAAAAAATCTATAAAAATTGTTCATGATATAAGAAATGGACAGATACTGAAAACCGGAGAAAAACACCCTTTTTTAAGTAAATAAATAAACTATATTTGCAAAAAAAAACATGAAAATAGGTATAACATTTAGTTCTTTTGATTTGCTACATGCAGGTCACATTAAAATGTTAGAAGAAGCCAAGAGAGAATGTGATTACTTAATTTGTGGTTTACAGACAGACCCTACAATTGATAGGCCAGAAAAAAACAAACCAATACAGTCAGTAGTTGAAAGGTATATTCAGCTAAAAGGATGCAGGTTTGTAGATGAAATAGTACCCTATGCAACAGAACAGGATTTAGAAGATGTTTTAAGGTCTTTTAAGAATGATGTAAGAATTATTGGAGATGAATATGAAAAGAAAAAATTTACAGGAAGAGAATATTGTGAAGAAAAAGAAATTGAACTGTATTTTAATAAAAGAGAACATCGTTTTTCTAGTAGTGGATTAAGAAAAGAAGTACGAGAAAAGGAAAATTTTAAAAAAAGTATCTCTTAAATATATGGATATTTCTATTGTAGGCTCTGGTTATGTTGGATTAGTTTCTGCGGCATGTTTTTCTGAAATGGGAAACAAGGTTATTTGTGTAGATAGTGATGTGAATAAAATAAAAGGTTTAGAAAAAGGTGTTGTTCCTATTTTTGAACCAGGTTTGGAATCTTTAATTTTAAAGAACTTAAAAAATAAAAATTTATTTTTTACAACCAATTTAAAAGAAACTCTAAATAGTTGCGAAATAATTTTTATTGCAGTAGGTACACCAATGTTAAAAGATGGTTCTCCAGATCTGAAAGATGTTTTTGAAGTTGCCAAAATTATTGGAAAATCACTAAGAAAAGATATAATAATAGTTAATAAATCAACTGTCCCAATTGGAACAGCAGACAAAGTTCAATTCATTATTAAATCAGAATTAGACAAAAGAGAAATAGATATAAATTTTAAAGTAGTTTCAAATCCAGAATTTTTAAAAGAAGGTTCTGCTATTAATGACTTTATGAAGCCAGATAGAGTAGTCATTGGTGCAGATTCAGATTTTTCTTTCAATAAAATGAAGCAATTATACTCTCCTTTTTTTAGAACTTATGATAGATTTATTACAATGGATGTTCGTTCTGCTGAAATGACAAAGTATGCTGCAAACACAATGTTAGCTACAAAAATTTCTTTTATGAATGAAATAGCTAATATTTGTGAAAAAGTAGGGGCAGATGTTAATAAAGTAAGACTAGGTATTGGGTCTGATAAAAGAATAGGCTATAGTTTTATTTATCCAGGAGTAGGGTATGGAGGATCCTGTTTTCCAAAAGATGTAAAAGCTTTAGATAAAATTGCAGAAGATTATGGATATAAAGCTAATTTAATTAGAGCTGTAGAGAAAATAAATGAAACTCAAAAATTAGTAATTGTAAACAAAATAATAAAAAAATTTGGAGAAAACCTTTCTGGACGTACTTTTGCACTTTGGGGCTTAGCATTTAAACCTGGTACAGATGATATGCGTGAAGCACCATCAATTAATACAGTAAATGAATTAGTTAAAAGAGGAGCTAAAGTCAAGGCTTATGACCCTAAAGCAATAAAAAAAGCAAAAAACCTATACTTTAAAGAGATGAAAAATATTGAATATTTTGAGTCAAAATATGAAGTTCTAAAAGAAGCAGATGCACTTATACTGTTAACAGAATGGAAGGAGTTTAGGTCACCAGATTTTAATGAAATAAAAGCACAATTAAAGTTCCCTATTATTTTTGATGGTAGAAACCAATACAACGCTTTTAATTTAGTTGAAAACGGTTTCGAATACTATCAAATAGGAAAAATCTAAGGCAATGGAAAAGTCAACAAAAATATATATTGCAGGTCATAAAGGCATGGTTGGATCTGCGGTTTGGAGAGCTTTAGAAGAAAAAGGGTACACCAATTTAGTAGGTAAATCAAGCAAAGAATTAGATTTAAGAAATCAAAAAGAAGTTGATTCTTTTTTAAACTCAGCAAAACCTGAAATTATTATAAATGCAGCAGCAAGAGTTGGTGGTATATTGGCTAATAATGAATATCCATATCAATTTTTAATGGAAAATTTGCAAATTCAAAATAATTTGATTGATGGAGCTTTAAAATTAGGTGTTGAAAAATTCATTTTTTTAGGTAGCTCATGTATATATCCAAAATTTGCATCTCAACCCTTAAAAGAAGAGTACTTATTAACAGATTCTTTAGAGCCAACCAATGAGTGGTATGCGATTGCAAAAATTGCTGGAGTTAAAGCATGTCAAGCTATTAGAAAACAATTTAAAAAAGATTATGTAAGTTTAATGCCAACAAATTTATATGGATATTTTGATAATTTTGATTTAAAAACATCCCATGTATTGCCTGCCATGCTTCGTAAATTTCATGAAGCAAAATTAAATAATAATGCCTCTGTAGAGTTATGGGGTAGTGGAACACCAATGAGAGAATTTTTATTTGTAGATGATATGGCAGAAGCAGTAGTATATGCTTTAGAAAATAAATTGCCAGAACATTTATACAATATAGGTTCAGGTAAAGATATTACTATTAAAGAATTAGCGGAAACTATACAAAATGTAGTTGGTCATAAAGGAGATATTATTTGGGATACAGAAAAACCTGATGGTACCCCAAGAAAATTAATGGATGTCTCTAAAATGAAAAATTTAGGATGGAGTTTTTCAACAGAACTTAAAGAAGGAATTGAAAAAACCTATACATGGTTTCTCGACAATATAGAAGATATAAAAGAGGTAAAATTAGAAGCTAATTAAGCATGAAAGTAGCATTTATTACAGGAGTAACTGGGCAAGATGGAGCTTATTTAAGTGAGTTTTTGCTAAAGAAAGGGTATCAAGTTCATGGAATGAAAAGAAGGTCATCTCTATTTAATACAGATAGGATAGATCATCTATATCAAGATCCACATGTAGATAATAGAAATTTTTTTCTGCACTATGGAGATATGACCGATAGTACAAATATTACTCGTTTAATCAAAGAAATTCAACCAGATGAAATTTATAATTTGGCTGCAATGAGTCATGTTGCTGTTTCTTTTGAGACTCCAGAATATACAGGTAATGCAGATGGTTTAGGTACATTACGTATTTTAAATGCAGTTCGTTTATTAGGTTTGGAGAAAAAGACTAGGATTTATCAGGCATCAACCTCAGAATTATATGGTAAAGTGCAAGAAGTTCCCCAATCAGAAACAACACCTTTTTACCCTAGATCACCTTACGCAGTTGCAAAAATGTATGCCTATTGGATAACTGTTAACTATAGAGAGGCTTATGGTATGTATGCTTGTAATGGAATTTTATTCAATCACGAATCGCCTTTAAGGGGAGAAACTTTTGTAACTAGAAAAATTACAAGAGCAACTTCAAGAATTGCATTAGGCCTTCAAGATAAATTATTCTTAGGTAATTTAGATGCCAAAAGAGATTGGGGGCATGCAAAAGATTACGTAAGAATGATGTGGATGATTTTGCAAGCAGAAGTTGCAGAAGATTGGGTAATTGCGACTGGAAAAACAACATCGGTTAGAGATTTTGTAAAAATGAGTTTTGCAGAAGTGGGTATAGAGTTAGAGTTTAAAGGACAAGGAGTTGATGAAAAAGCTTTTGTGAAATCTTGTAATAATTCAGAATACCAAGTTGAAATTGGCAAAGTAGTATTAGAGGTTGATCCAAAGTATTTCAGGCCAACAGAAGTAGATTTACTAATTGGTAATCCAACAAAAGCGAAACAGAAACTAGGTTGGGAATGTAGATATGATTTACAGGATTTAGTAAAAGATATGATGAAATCTGATTTAAAATTGATGAAAAAAGATCAATATTTAAAAACGGGTGGTTATATAACATTAAATTATTTTGAATAGAACTTAAAATCTAAAATTGATACTCATCATTATAAAAATGTTTTTCGTATTTTTGCGCCTTCAAAAAGACATCATACTAAATATAAGATGAATATAAATTTTACAAAAGAAAAAGTTTTAGTTACTGGTGGAGCTGGTTTTATTGGTTCTAATTTGTGTGAAGAATTGTTAGAAAGAGATAATATTGTAGTTTGTCTTGATAATTTTGCTACTGGAAAGAAAGGTAATTTAGCAGCTGTAATAAATAATCCTAACTTTACCTTAATTGAAGGAGATATAAGAAGTCTTAGTGACTGTTTAAAAGCCACAAAAAATGTAGATTATGTTTTGCATCAAGCTGCTCTGGGTTCTGTTCCTAGATCTATTAAAGACCCCATTACATCTAATGATGTTAATATAAGTGGTTTTCTAAATATGTTAATAGCATCTAGAGATAACAATATCAAACGATTTGTTTATGCAGCAAGTTCTTCAACTTATGGTGATTCAGAAGCTTTGCCAAAAATAGAAGATAAAATAGGAAAACCACTTTCTCCTTATGCAATAACAAAATTTGTAAATGAACTGTATGCAGATATTTTTTCTAAAACTTATGGTTTAGAAACTATTGGGTTACGTTATTTTAATGTTTTTGGGAGAAAACAAGATCCAAATGGTGCTTATGCTGCAGTCATACCAAAATTTGTCAGCCAGTTAATGAGTTTTGAATCACCTACAATTAACGGAGATGGAAATTATTCAAGAGATTTTACATATATAGATAATGTTATACAAGCAAATTTATTAAGTTTAGTTGCTGATGGTGAGGCCGTTAATAATGTGTATAATGTTGCGTATGGAGATAGAAATACTTTAAATGATTTGATGAGTTATTTAAAAGAATTTTTATCAGAATATGACTCTAAAATCAAAAATATTAATGTTATTAATGGGCCTATTAGGCAAGGTGATATTCCACATTCACATGCAAGTGTTGATAAAGCAAAAAAATTATTAAAATACAATCCTCAGTTTTCTTTACAAAAAGGGTTAAAAGAAGCTGTAAAATGGTATTGGAAAAATTTATAAATTAATGAAACAAAAAAAGATTGCAATCATAGGATTGGGCTACGTAGGTTTGCCATTAGCAAGATTATTCGCAACAAAATATTCTGTAGTAGGTTTTGATATAAACAAAAAACGAGTTACTGAATTAATGTCTGGAACAGATATTACTCTAGAAGTTTCAGATGAAGTTTTACAATCGGTACTTGTTGATAAAGTTACTGATAATAAAGGTCTTTTTTGCTCAACTTCTTTAAACGATATAAAGGATTGTAATTATTATATAGTTACTGTTCCTACTCCAGTAGATAAAAATAATAGACCAGTTTTAACCCCATTAGTTAAGGCAAGTGAAACAGTAGGTGCTGTTTTGAAAAAAGATGATGTCGTAATTTATGAATCTACAGTATATCCAGGAGCAACCGAAGAAGAATGTATTCCTGTTCTAGAAAAAGTTTCAGGTCTTGAGTATAATATAGATTTTTATGCGGGGTACTCTCCAGAAAGAATAAACCCAGGTGATAAAGAACATACAGTCGAAAAAATACTGAAAGTTACTTCAGGATCTAATTTAGAAATTGGTAAAGAAATAGATGATTTATATAAGTCAGTAATTATTGCAGGAACTCATTTGGCTCCGACAATAAAAGTTGCTGAGGCTGCAAAAGTAATAGAAAACTCACAAAGAGATATTAACATAGCATTTGTAAACGAATTGGCAAAAATATTTAATCTAATGGGAATTAATACTCATGACGTTTTAGCAGCGGCTGGAACAAAATGGAATTTCTTGCCTTTTAAACCTGGTTTGGTTGGTGGACATTGTATTGGTGTTGACCCATATTATTTAGCTCAAAAAGCACAAGAGTTTGGATATAACCCAGAAATTATTTTAGCAGGTAGAAGAATGAACGATAGTATGGGAAGTTATGTAGCATCTCAGGTTATTAAAGCTATGATTCAAAAAGATATAAAAATTAGAAATGCTGAGATTTTAGTGTTAGGGATCACTTTTAAAGAAAATTGTCCAGATGTTAGAAATACAAAAGCAGTAGATGTAATATCTTCATTAGAAGAATATAACACTAATATTACTATTTACGACCCTTGGGCAAATTCTCAAGAGGTAAAACACGAGTATGGTTTGGATTCTTTTGTAGAAAAACCAAATCAAAAATTTGATGCAATAGTTTTAACGGTTGCTCATGATGAGTTTAAGGATTTAGATTTAAACTCTTTAAAAAATGAAAATTGTGTTATCTATGATGTTAAAAATACTTTAGAACCTACACAAAAAGACGGAGGTTTATAGTGCTTATTTAATTTAACTATCTAACTAATTTTATCGTTAATTATAAAATAAAGGATTCTTAAAAATTATACGGAGAATTATTAAAAGATGAAAGAAATAAATTATTTTTCTCATGAAACTGCAATTATAGATGATAATTGTAAAATCGGAAGCCAAACAAAAATTTGGCATTTTACACATGTAATGTCTAATTGTATTTTGGGGGATAATTGCAATATAGGGCAGAATGTAGTAGTTTCTCCGCAAGTTATATTAGGTAATAATGTTAAAGTTCAGAATAATGTTTCCATTTATACTGGTGTAATTTGTGAAGATGATGTTTTTTTAGGACCATCAATGGTTTTTACAAATGTCATAAACCCTAGAAGTGCAGTAAATAGAAAAAATAAATACCTTAAGACTGTTGTCAAAAAAGGAGCAAGTATTGGTGCTAATGCTACAATTATTTGTGGTAATAATATAGGTAAATATGCTTTAGTTGGTGCTGGTTCTGTTGTAACAAGAGACGTTCCTGACTACGCCCTAGTAGTAGGAAATCCATCGAGGCAAATAGGGTGGGTTAGTGAATATGGTCACAGACTAAATTTTGAAAAAAATAATATGGCTACTTGTAAAGAAAGTGATCAAAAATATATCATAGAAAACAATAATGTAAAAAGAATTAAGTAAGAGTTTTAATTTATGAAAATAGATTTTGCAAATTTGAATTTAGCTTATCAAGAACATAAAAGTTCTTTTGATAAAGCTATAAGTAGTGTAATTAATACATCTTCTTTTATAATGGGAAAAGAGGTTACAGTTTTAGAAGAAAAGCTTGCAAAATTTACAGGAGCAGAACATTCAATAACCTGCTCTAATGGAACTGATGCTTTGTTATTAGCTATGATGGCTTTAGAAATAAAACCAGGAGACGAAGTAATTACTTCGCCTTTTACGTTTATTGCAACTGCAGAAACTATTGCTTTTTTAGGCGCTACACCTGTTTTTGTTGATATTGATGAAAAAACTTATAATATCGATGTAGATAAAATAGAAGAAAAAATTACAGAAAAAACAAAAGCAATTATACCAGTATCTTTATATGGGCAAATATCAGATATGGACTCTATTAATAAAATTGCATTAAAATATAATTTATTTGTGATTGAAGACGGAGCTCAAAGCTTTGGGGCAACATATAAAGAAAAGAAAAGTTGTAATACTTCTACAATAGGAACTACAAGTTTCTTTCCAGCAAAACCATTAGGATGTTTTGGGGATGGAGGTGCTGTTTTTACAAATAATGATGATCTAGCAGATAGAATAAAAAGTATGAGAATACATGGTCAAATAAAAAGATATTATCATAAATATATTGGTATGGGAGGACGTTTGGATACTATCCAAGCAGCAGTTTTAAATATAAAACTAGATAATTATAATTATGACATTTTAAGAAGACAAAAAGCTGCTTTTAATTATACAAATTTATTAAAAGATAAGGTTGTTCTTCCTTTTATTGAAAAACATAACACTTCAGTGTGGGCACAATATTCTATTCGAGTAAAAAATAGAGATGTAATTCAGACGGAATTAAAAAAAATGGGAATCCCAACAGCTATTCATTATCCAAAACCATTACATTTACAAGAATGTTTTAAATATTTAGGTTACAAAAGAAATGATTTTCCAATTTCAGAAAAAATTTCTAAAGAAATAATGAGTATTCCTATGAATCCATATATTACTTTCGAAGAACAAAAATATATTTCAAAAAAAATAATTGAAGTAATTTAATATGAAAAACTTTGCATTAATAGGAGCGTCTGGCTACATAGCGCCAAGACACTTAAAAGCTATAAAAGACACAAAAAATAACTTAATTGCAGCATTAGATAGGTTTGATAGCGTAGGTGTTATGGATAGTTATTTCCCAGATGCAGATTTTTTTGTAGAGCCAGAAAGGTTTGACAGACATTTAGAAAAACTTAAGCATGATAAAAATATAGAATTAGATTATGTAAGTATTTGTACTCCAAACTACTTGCACGACTCACATATTAGAATGGCAATGAGAAGAGGTGCAGATGCTATTTGTGAAAAACCATTAGTTTTAAACCCTTGGAATTTAGATGCCTTACAAAGGATGGAAAAAGAATCTGGTCAGAGAGTTTGGAATATTCTTCAACTTAGATTGCATCAAAGTATAATAGATTTAAAAAATAAGGTTGCTAATGCTCCAAAAAACAAAATTTTTGATATTGATTTAACATATTTAACTTCTAGAGGGAATTGGTATTACACTTCTTGGAAAGGAAATCAAAGTAAATCTGGAGGAATTGCAACTAATATTGGTGTCCATTTTTATGATATGCTATCTTGGATCTTCGGTGAAATAAAAGAAAACATTGTTCACGTGCAAACACATGATAGAGCTGCTGGTTATTTGGAGTTTAAGCGTGCTAGAGTTCGCTGGTTTTTATCTATTAATTATGACGTTTTACCTGAAGAAATTAAAAAAACAGGACAAAGAACCTACCGTTCAATAACAATAGAAGGGGAAGAGTTAGAGTTTAGCGGTGGATTTACAGATTTACACACTAGAGTTTACGAAGGAATATTAGATGGAAATGGTTATGGTTTAGAAGAAGCTCGACAAGCAATTCAGATTGTTCATAAAATTAGAAATTCTGAACCAATTGGATTAAAAGGTGAATTTCACCCTTTTGCTAAAAAAGACTTAACAAATCATCCTTTTACACCAAAAAAATAAAAATGAAAAAGAAAAACCTTATTATTTTTGGCACAAGACCAGAAGCCATCAAAATGGCTCCATTAGTTAATCAGTTTTTAGCTGATGATAGATTTATAACAAAAGTATGTGTTACTGGTCAGCATAGAGAAATGTTAGATCAAGTGCTAAGCTTTTTTGATATTTCACCAGATTATGATTTAAGTTTAATGAAACCTAATCAAAACTTATATAATTTAACAGGAGAAGTAATTGCAGGTCTAAAACCAATTTTAGAGTCTTTCAAGCCTGATTTTGTCTACATTCATGGAGATACAACTACAACAATGGCAGCAAGTATTGCCGGTTTTTATTCTGGTGCAAAAGTTTGTCATATAGAAGCCGGTTTAAGAACAAATAACATGTTGTCTCCTTTTCCTGAAGAAATGAATAGACAAGTTGCTGGGAGAGTTGCAACTTATCATTTTGCTCCTACCAATAAATCTCAAGATAATTTGCTTGTAGAAAATATTTCTAAAGACAATATTTTGGTAACAGGAAACACTGTTATAGATGCTTTACTAGAAAGCTCTAATAGAGTAGAAAACCTTAAAAATGAAGATGTAGAATTTTTAAATAACCATATCGATTTTAATAAAAAAATAATATTGGTCACTGGGCATAGAAGAGAAAATCATGGACAAGGGTTTATAAATATCTGTGCAGCATTAAAAGAAATAGCATTACAAAACCCTGATGTAGAAATTGTATACCCTGTACATTTAAATCCTAATGTGCTAAAACCAGTAAATGAACTTTTAAAAGACATCAAAAACATTCATTTGATAAAACCATTATCTTACCCTACATTTGTTTGGTTAATGAATCAATCATATTTAATTATTACTGATAGTGGAGGGGTTCAAGAAGAGGCACCTAGTTTAGGTAAACCAGTTTTAGTAATGAGAGATACTACAGAAAGACCAGAAGCTGTAGATGCTGGAACCGTTGTTTTAGTAGGTACAAATACTGAGAAAATTATAAAAGAAACGCAAGAATTATTAGACAATTCAGAACGCTATTCTTTAATGAGTTCTTTACATAATCCTTATGGAGATGGAAAGGCCTGTAAAAGAATTATAGAGTTTATTTCAAATTTATAAAAAATGAGAGAAGTAAAAGTTGTTACAGTTGGTTTAGGTTATATTGGTTTGCCAACCTCTGCGTTAATTGCACAAAATAAAATTCACGTTCATGGAGTTGATGTGAATCAAAATGTTGTAGATATTATTAATAAAGGAAAAATACACATTGTAGAACCAAGTTTAGATATTGCTGTAGAAGAGTCTGTAAAGACAGGCTTTTTAAAAGCAGATATAAAACCAGCTAAAGCAGATACATATTTAATAGTTGTTCCAACTCCTTTTAAAGGAAATCACGAGCCAGATATTTCTTATGTAGAAGCAGCAACAAAAAATATAATCCCTTTATTAAAAGAAGACGATTTATATATAATTGAATCTACATCGCCAATTGGAACAACTGAAAAAATGATGCGTCTTATTTATAGTGAAAGATCAGAGCTGAAAGATAAATTGAATATAGCTTATTGCCCTGAGAGAGTTTTACCAGGAAATGTAATGCATGAATTAGTTTATAACGATAGAGTTATTGGTGGTGTTGATGAAAAGTCTACTCAAAAAGCATTAAATTTTTATAAACAATTTGTAAAAGGAGAATTACACGCCACTAATGCAAGAACAGCAGAAATGTGTAAATTAACAGAAAATTCTTCTAGAGATGTTCAAATAGCTTTTGCTAATGAACTTTCCTTAATTTGTGATAAAGCAAATATAAATGTTTGGGAATTAATCAATTTAGCAAACAAACACCCAAGAGTAAATATATTACAACCAGGTTGTGGAGTTGGTGGTCATTGTATTGCTGTTGATCCCTATTTTATAGTATCAGATTACCCAATGGAATCTAAAATTATAGGAACTGCAAGAGAGGTTAATAATTATAAATCTTTTTGGTGTGCAGAAAAAATTCAAACAGAGAAATTAAAGTTTGAATTAGCACATGGTAGAAAACCAAGTATAGCTTTAATGGGCTTAGCTTTTAAACCTAATATAGACGATTTAAGAGAATCACCAGCAAAGTATATTGTTAATAAAGTTTTACAAAACGACAATAATGGAGAGTATTTTATTGTAGAACCAAATATAGAAGAGCATAATGTTTTTAAATTAACTGAGTATAAAGAAGCAGTTAGTAAAGCTGATATTGTTGTTTTTCTAGTTGCCCACAAAGAGTTTAAAGACTTAAAAATAAGTTCAACAACAACAATTTTAGATTTTTGCGGTATATAAACTTAGTACTATGAAAAATGAATACGATTTTATTATCGTTGGAGGTGGAATAATTGGTTTAGCAACAGCGTATAAATTGGCTTTAAATAGCCCCGAAAAAACAATTTTAGTTCTTGAAAAAGAATCTAAATTAGCATCACATCAAACAGGAAATAATTCTGGAGTTATCCACTCAGGTATTTATTATACTCCAGGTTCTTTAAAAGCTAAAAATTGTATTAATGGAAGAACTCAATTAATAGATTTTGCTAAAAAACATAATATTAGCCATGAAATGTGTGGTAAATTAATTGCAGCCTTTGAAAAATCTGAACTAGAAACACTTCAAAAAATATATAACAACGGAATTCAAAATGGATTAAAAGATATTAAAATACTTTCATCAGAAGATAGTAAAAAACACGAGCCTTTTATTGAATGTATAGAAGCTATTTTTGTTCCTTATGCAGGTATCATTGATTATAGACAGGTAGTTGAAGTATTATCAAGAGAGTTTCAGAAAATTAATAGTAATAACAAGGTTTTAAAAAATGTAAAAGTTGTTTCTGTTGTTAATAATCAGAATAAAAAATCTATTGTAACAACAAAAGGCACTTTTAAAACCAATTATGCTATATTTGCAGCTGGTTTGCAAGCAGACGAAATGGCAAAATTAGATAATATAGAATTAGATTTACAAATAGTTGGTTTTCGAGGAGATTACTACAATGTTGTAAATGGGGGGCTAAAGAAAGTTAAAGGACTTATTTATCCTGTGCCAAATATAGATCTCCCTTTTTTAGGAGTTCATTTAACAAAAATGCACGATGGTTCTATTGAAGCTGGGCCAAATGCAGTGTTTTCTTTCAAAAAAGAAGGCTATTCTAGAACAAGTTTTAGCTTAAAAGACACTGTTAAAGCATTTCGATTTAAAGGATTATGGAAGCTTTTTTCAGGCTATTGGAAAATAGGATTAGAGGAGTACAAAAGAGCTTTTAGTAAAAAACGTTTTTTAATATCACTACAACGTCTTGTTCCAAATTTAAAAATGGAAGATATAACAAAAGGAAAGTCTGGGGTCAGAGCTCAAGCCTTGAATAGTGAAGGTAATTTAATAGATGATTTTTTGATCAAAAAAACAAAGAATTCATTACATATTATTAATGCACCATCTCCAGCTGCAACAGCCTGTTTAGCTATAGCAGATGAAGTATTAGTAAGATTATTTGATAAAGAAGAAAATAATAAAGTATAATTAATTATATTAAAATGGGAAAATTAAAAGGTTCAAGAGTATTAGTCATTGGAGGAGCAGGATTTATTGGTGGCTTTGTAGTCAGTGAATTATTAAAACACAATGTAAAAGAAGTTGTTATATACGATAATTTTGCACGTGGAAAATCTGATAATATTGTAGAAAGCTTAAAAGACGATAGATGTACGGTTTATCCTTATGGTGGTGATGTAAGAGAAACTGATATTCTTGATACTGCAATGCAAGGTGTAGATTATGTATTTCATTTAGCTGCAATGTGGCTATTACATTGTAAAGATTATCCTCGTACAGCATTTGATGTAAATGTTGGAGGAACATTTAATGTTTTAGAAGCTTGTGTTAAAAACAAGGTTAAAAAATTAGTATCCTCTTCTTCTGCATCTGTATATGGTGATGCAGCTGAGGTTCCAATGACAGAAGCTCACCCATTCAATAATAAAAACTTTTACGGTGCCACAAAAATAGCAGGAGAAGCTATGGCAACTGCATTTAATGATCGTTACGGTTTAGAAGTGGTAAGTTTACGATATATGAATGTTTACGGTCCAGGTCAAGACCAACACGCAGTTTACAGCGGTGTAGTGCCAATTATGTTAAATAAAATTGAAGCTGGTGAACAACCCGTAATTAATGGAGATGGAAGTCAAGCTTACGATTTTATTTATGTAGAAGATGTGGCAAGAGCAAATATAGCTGCATTAGAATCGGATGTTAAAATTGGAAACTATAATGTTGGTACAGAAGTACAAACAACTATAAAGCAATTATGCGACACTATTTTAGATTTAAAAAGGTCTGATTTAAAAGTAAAATACGTACCATATTCTGCAGATGATGCTCGTGCATTAGTACAAAATAGAATTGGCTCACGTAAACGTGCCGAAAACGAATTAGGATTCTTATATAAGGATTCGTTAAGAGAAGGATTACAAAAATTAATCGACTGGAGAAAATCAGTTGGTATAGACAAAGCATAAGCATCATGAATATTCCACTAATAAAACCCTTCATTACTCAAGAAATTAAGGATAAGGTTATTGAAGTTCTTGAAAGCGGTTATTTAACTGAAGGACCAGTAACTAGAGAATTTGAAAACAAATTAAAAGATTATCTAGGGTGTAATTATTTAATGGCTGTAACTTCAGCTACTACAGGACTAGAAATGGCTCTTAGAGCCTTAAAAATTGGTCCTGGAGATGAGGTTATTGTTCCAGATTATACGTATCCAGCAACTGCATCTGTTGCACCAATTGTTGGTGCTAAAGCAGTTATTGTAGATGTTGCTAAAGAAAATATGTTAATTGATTATGATGCTTTAGAAGCGGCAATAACGCCTAAAACTAAAGTGATTATACCAGTATCATTATTTGGTGCACCTTTAGATTATGATAGATTAAATGCTATTAAAAAGAAGCACAATTTATACATTATTGAAGATGCAGCTTGTACTATTGGTGCAGATTTTAAAGGCGAAAAGGTAGGTAAACAAGCCGATATTACGGTATTTTCTTTACATCCAAGAAAATTTATTACTACTGGTGAAGGTGGTGTGGTTACCACACAAAGTAAAGAATTAGCAGACTGGATGAATTCATACAAACATTTTGGTATGGACATGACTGGTGCTTCTCGCGAAGGTATTCATTTTAGTAATATTGGAACCAACTACAAGTTAACCAATTTACAAGCAGCAGTTGGTCTAGGTCAATTAGATCATATAGAAGTATTGCTTTCTAAACGCATAGAGTTAGCAAATAACTACGAATCAATGCTTAGAGGAGTAGAAGGTGTTACTTTAACTCATTTTTCAGACAAAGAAACTTGCGCATCGTGTACCTGTGATACTAAACAATGTAAACATTCTTATCAAACTTTTTCAATTTTTGTAGAAGATAGAGATCGTATTATGACAGAAATGCGAGCTAAAGGCATAGAAGTTCAAATTGGAACCTATTCTTTACACATGCACGAAGCATTTCAGAATAATCCTTTAGTAGAAATTAAAGGAAATATGGAAAATAGCCTATGGTGTTATAAACATGCATTAGCATTACCATTGTACAACGATTTAACTCCTGAATTACAGGAACGTGTTGTTACAGAATTAAAAGCTTGTTTATAGTATGTGTGGAATTGTAGGTGTTTTTAACGTTAACCAAGAAACTGTTTATAGAGACCAATTAAAATCTATGGCAGAACAAATAGCCCATCGTGGTCCAGATGGACATGGGTTTTTTGTAAAAGAAAATATTGGTTTAGCGCATAAACGTCTAGCCATATTAGACACAACAGATAAAGGTGCTCAACCAATGAGCTCTAAAAGTTTAAAATGGACTATTATTTTTAACGGTTGTATCTACAATTTTTCAGAGTTAAAACAAGAGTTAAAATCTAAAGGACATACCTTTAATTCTGAAACAGATACTGAAGTTATTTGTGAAGGGTTAGATGCTTACGGCACAGAATTCTTTGAACGTTTAAACGGCATGTTTGCAATTGCAGCTTGGAATAATGAAACAAAAGAATTATTTTTAAGTCGTGATCGTTTTGGAATTAAACCTCTTTATTATTGGTTCAATGGAAAAACCATTTGTTTTTCTAGTGAAATAAAAGCTATTATAAAGCACCCTAATTACAAAATGGATGTAGATTTAGATGCTCTAAACGAATATTTTACATTTCAAAATGTTTTTTCTTACAACACTTTATTTAAAGGAGTACATATGTTGCCTCCTGCAAATACTATCAAAATTGATAGTTCTTCAACTTTTGTAAAACATAATTCTTGGTGGGATTATGATTTTACGAAAACGGATGAAAACATGTCTTTTAAAGAGGCGAAAAAAGAAACCAAACGCTTGTTTAAACAAGCAGTGACAAGACAAATGATTGCAGATGTGCCAGTTGGCTCATATCTTTCTGGAGGTATGGATTCAGGGTCAATTACAGCTGTAGCTTCAAGTCATGTAGATAGGTTGTCAACATTTACTTGTGGGTTTGATATGAGTGAAACCACAGGAAGAGAAGCAAATTTTGATGAGCGAAGAGATGCAGAATTAATGGCAAATCACTTTAAGACAGAACAATTTGAACAAGTAATGAATGCTGGAGATATACGTTGGTCTTTACCAAAATTAGTGTATCATTTAGAAGATTTACGTGTAGGGATGTCTTACCCTAATTATTATATTGCACGTTTAGCATCAAAATTTGTTAAAGTTTGCCTACAAGGAACAGGTGGAGATGAGTTATTTGGAGGCTACCCTTGGCGTTATTATAAAGTATTTGATTCTTTAAATCAAGAAGAGTTTTTTAATCAATATTATGATTTCTGGCAACGACTTGTTCCTGATACAGAAAAAAAAGAACTTTTTACAAATGAAGTTTTTGAAAATATTGATATTGACGAACCTCGAAAAGTTTTTGAAAGAGTATTTACCTTTAATGATAAATTAAAATATGATACCCCTGAGCAGCATATAAACAATTCATTATATTTTGAAATTAAAACTTTTTTGCCTGGACTTTTTCTAGTTGGAGATAAGTTAGCAATGGCGCACGGTTTAGAAGAACGTTTTCCTTTTATGGACAATGATTTGGTAGATTTTGCAATGAAAGTTCCAGTAAAACATAAATTAGGTAATTTAGAAAAAGAAATAGAAAAAATTGATGAAAATCAAACTGCTACCAATAAGAAAACAATTTCATATAGAGAGTTTGATGATGGAAAAAATGTGTTAAGAAAGGCGATGATAGATTTTATTCCAAAAGAAATAATCAATAGAAAAAAGCAAGGTTTCTCTGCACCTGATGAAAGTTGGTATAGAGGTGAAAATGCAGAATATGTAAAAGAACTGTTATTGTCTGAAAATACAGTAAGTACCAAGTACATTAAAAAAGAATATATTTATAAAATTGTAGATGAACATATCAATAAAGGAATTAACCACCGATTATTAATATGGTCTTTTATGAATTTTGAATGGTGGTGTAAAATATTTATTAATGGAGAATCTGTTTAATAAATTAAAAAAAATATTTCATTTAAAAAGATTAGAAATAAAAACTAATTATAACCGTGTTCTACCCTTTAATGAGTTATTAACTGATAGATGGGAAAAAGCAAAATTTCTTGGTTTTGGAGAAGGAACAAGTATATATGATAGTTCAATAGTACTTGGAGAAGTAAAAGTAGGAAAAAACACTTGGATAGGAGCAAATACAGTATTAGATGGTTCAGGAGGGTTAGAGATTGGGGATAATTGTTCAATCTCTATTGGAGTTCAAATTTATAGTCATGATTCTGTTGCTTGGGCAATATCTGGAGGTAAAGAACCTTATGTTCATAAAAAAACCATTATTGAAGATAATTGCTATATAGGTCCTAATACCATAATATCAAAAGGGGTTCAAATAGGTAAAGGATCTATTGTAGGAGCAAATAGTTTTGTAAATAAGTCAATTCCTGAAGGGAGTAAATATGCTGGAAACCCAGCCAAAAAAATTTAATATGATTGAATTAGAACCAAATATAGAAAAAGCATCAGTTCAAATCTGTAGCAGATGTATATATGATGAAAGGGTTAATGCAATTACTTTTGATGATAAGGGGGTTTGCAATTACTGTAAGCAAATTGACAGTTTACAGAAAGAATATGGTACTGGAACAGAAAAAGGAAATAAAGCACTAAAGTCTATCATACAAGAAGTAAAAAAATCAGGAAAAGGAAAAAAGTATGATTGTGTAGTGGGCGTTAGTGGAGGTACAGATTCGTCATATATGTTGTATTTAGCTTTAAAATGGGGTTTAAGACCATTGGCAGTTCATTATGATAATACTTGGAATAGTGCTATTGCAACTGAAAATATTAGAAAAGTACTATCAGCATTAAATGTAGATTTATATACACATGTTACAGATAATAAAGAATCGGATGATATCTTTAAATCTTTTTTTAAAGCCAGTGTTGCAGAAATTGAAGCATCCACAGATTTAGCTTTAGCGGAAACGATGTATAGAGCAGCTTCTAAATATAGTGTTAAATATGTTTTTGAAGGACATTCTTTTATAACTGAAGGAATTACACCTGTAGGTAGAAATTACTTTGATGGTAAGTATATTCAATCCATTCATAAAAAGTTTGGGTCTTTAAAAATGAAAACTTATCCATTAATGACCTTTTCAAGATTCTTATATTGGACAGTTTTTAAAAGAATTAAAAAAATTAGACCCTTTTGGTATATTGATTATAATAAAGAAGAGGCTCGTGCCTTTTTAGAAAAAGAATATGATTGGGAATACTATGGAGGTCATCATTTAGAAAATAGAATGACTGCTTTTTATCATAGCTTTTATATGCCAAAAAAATTTAACACAGATTTTAGAAATAATACACTGTCTGCAAAAGTTAGAATGGGTAAAATGACAAGAGCAGAAGCTTGGGAAGAATATAATACAGAACCTCATTTAGAAGAAGATTTATTAGATTATTTTAAAAAACGACTATCTTTAAAAGAAGAAGAATTTGATGAAATAATGAGCAGACCTTCCAAATCTTGGTATGAGTTTCCTACCTATAAAAAACGATTTGAAAAATTAAGACCTCTTTTTTTTACATTAGCCAAAGCTAATTTAGTGCCTATGAGTTTTTACTTAAAATACTGTTTTCCATCAAAAAAAAATTAAATTGATATGATTACAATTGTAGATTATGGTATGGGAAATTTAGGTTCTGTTTTTAATATGTTTAAGAAGATTGGAGTAGAATCTAAAATTACCTCAAATTTAGAAGAAATTAAAAAGGCAGAAAAGATATTATTACCTGGTGTTGGTTCATTCGATAATGCAATGAAGAGGTTAAATGAATCTGGTATTAGAGTAATTTTAGATGCTAAAGTTATTGAGGAAAAAAAACCTATTCTAGGTATTTGTTTGGGGATGCAGCTATTAACTTTAGGAAGTGAAGAAGGGAAAGAAAAAGGTTTAGGTTGGATTAATGCTAATACAAAGAAATTTCAGTTTTCTAAAGAAAAGAAATTGAAAGTACCTCATATGGGTTGGAACATAGTTGCTAATGCAAACAAAAGTAAATTGACAGAAAATTTTGCAGAAGAACCAAGATTTTACTTTGTACATTCTTATTATGTTGAAGTAGAAAATCAAGAAAATGCTATTTTAAAAACGAATTATGGTTTAGAATTTGATTCAGGAATCCAACATAACAATATTTATGGAGCTCAATTTCATCCAGAGAAAAGTCATAAATTTGGGATGAAACTATTTGAAAATTTTGCAAAAATTTAAACTATGCTTCAAACTAGAGTAATTCCTTGCCTATTACTAAAAGATGATAGTTTAGTAAAAACGGTTAATTTTAAAAAACCAAGATATATAGGAGATCCAGTAAATACTGCGCGTATTTTTAATGAGTTAGAAGTAGATGAATTGGCTGTTTTAGACATCACTGCCACTAATAATAAAAGACAACCAAATTTTAAAATTCTTTCAGAATTAGCAAACGAATGTTTTATGCCTTTGGCTTATGGTGGAGGAATTAGAACTTTTGAGGATGCAAAAAAAATGTTTCAAATAGGCATAGAAAAAGTAATTGTAAATACGATTGCTTTTGAAAAACCAGAATTTATAACGCAATTAGCTTCTCACTTTGGTAATCAGGCAATTGTAGCCTCTATTGATGTTAAAAAGAATATGTTTGGTAAATACCAAGTGTATTCAAATTCAGGAAAAACAAAACAAAAAGTAAATGTAATTGATTGGGCTAAAAAGCTAGAGCAATTAGGAGCAGGAGAAATTTTATTGACAGCAATTCATCAAGAAGGAACTTGGAAAGGTTTTGATATTGAATTAGTAGAAAGTATCACAAATATAGTAGACATTCCTGTAATTGCCAATGGCGGTGCTGCAAACCTAAAAGATATAGAGGTAGTTGTAAAAAAAGGAAATGCGTCAGCTGTAAGTTTGGGTAGTATGGTGGTTTATCAAAACAAAGGAATGGGCGTTTTGGTTAATTTTCCAGACAATCAAAAATTAAAAAAAGCGTTGAATGGTTAATAAGAAAGTAGCCTTAATTGGCAATATGAATAACAATTTCAGTGCTTTTTGTAAATACTTAATTAATAATGGTATTGATGCAACGCTATTTCTTCTAAATAATGACTATTTTCATCCATCACAAGATTCTTTTAATAATGAATGGGAGTCATATACACATCAATTAAAATGGGGATCTATTGAAACTTTTACGCCATTTTTTTTTAAAGAAATAAAAAAAAAGTTCTCTAAATTTGACTTCTTAGTTGGATGTGGAACAGTACCAGCTTTTTTTTACAAGGCTGGTTTAAAATTAGATATTTTTATACCTTATGGTTCAGACTTATACAGTATCCCTTTTTATAAAATAATAAATCCTAAAAGACAAATTTTAAGCTTAAAAATTTCGAATAATCAAAAAAAAGGAATTAAGGAAGCTGCTTCTATATTTATGGCGCCTACAGGTGGTCTTTTAGAAAAATCTCTTAAAAAAATAAAGATAGCATCAAAAGTTTATCAAGCTGGTGTACCAATGGTGTATTACAAAGACTATTATTCTTCTGATTTTAATAAAATGAAAGAAGATTCTGATGTCTCAAAAAAGATGATGGAATTAAAAAAACAGAATAAAATTATTGTTTTTCATAATTCTAGGCATTATTGGAAAACTAAAGAAGATTATTATTCCATTAAAAATAATGACTCTTTATTCAAAGGTTTAAAGCTATTACTGGAAGAAACAAAAAAAGAGAACAGGTTTCATATAGTTACTTTTGAATATGGTGTAGATGTAGATGAATCAAAAAAATTGATTAATGAATTAGATATTGAAAATTATGTAACTTGGCTTCCCAAGTCTAATAGAAATGATGTAATGATAGGTATGAGTTTGTCAGATATTGTTGTGGGAGAATTATATCATAGTTACTTTTCTTATGGTGTTATATATGAAGCATTGGCTTTAAAAAAATTAATAATTCACAAGAGAACAGATTCTCTATATGAAAATTATTATGATGAGCTATACCCAATGTTGTATGCTGATGACCCTAAATCAATAAAAAATATTCTCTTATCTATCCAAGATAAACCAGCATTGTTAAAAGAAATAGGAAATAGTGGATTTGATTGGTTTGTAAAAAACATGGTCAATCTACCAGTAAACACTTTAAAATCATTACTAGAAAACTAATGAGTTTACTCAAGAAGAGCTTAAAAGATACTGTTTTTTATACAATAGCAACTGCTGGTGGTAAAGTGGCGAGTTTGTTAATCATTCCGTTTTTAAATACACTTTTAAGTGTAGAGAAATTTGGAGAGTATGATTTGTTTTTAATTGCTTCTAGCTTTACAATACTTATTATTGGTTTTGGTATAGATTCTGGTTTTGCAATTCTAGTTTCAGAAAATAAAGATAATAAAAGACTTTTAGGTTATCTTTTTACAAAGTCGTTACTAATTTCTGTTTCAGCACTTATATTTTTAGCTGTTTTAGGCTACTTAATAAATTTATACAATCATTTTTTTAATTCTTATATTTTATTCTTATTAGTATTGTATGTAATGTTTTCTTACATTACATATGCAGTATTTAATTTTATAAGATGGATTGGTAATTCTAAAATGGCAGCATTAATCAACTTCGTATCTTCTGTTTCAGGAATACTTTTTGGAATTACCTTATTATATTTTTATGAAAGGGTTATCGAAAGTCTTTTTCTAGGAATGGTTATTGGTAGTTTTTTAGGAGCAGTTTTAAGTCTATTAATTATAAAAGAGTATTTAATTTTTAGAAATGTTGTGGGTGGAAAAAAGAAATTAAAAGAATTATTTAAAATATCTATCCCTTTTGTACCTACATATCTATCAAATTCTTTTTCTGCTTTTGCAGATAGATTTATTATTTTAACCTTTATTGGCGATATTTATTTTATTGGTTTGTATGCCTTACTTTATAGAGTTTCTCAAATAGGAAGTTTAACAGTTACCTTAATATCTAAAGGTTTTTTACCTGTAATGTACCAAAATTATGAATCTGAAAATGGTAGAAAATTTAATAAAAAAGTTTTTGATTTATTTGTTATAGTATTAATTCCTGTATTCATTTTTATAATTTTATCAAAAGAAATCTTAATTAAAATATTAGGGGGTGCAAATAGTCAAGATTATCTTATTTATGCGCATTTATTACCGTCTATTTTTTTAAGTTCTATTATATTTTCAGGTATGGCTATAAATGGTTTTGGTTTTACGATTAAAAGAAAAACCGTTTATGTGTCTATTATATCAATTTTTGGAGTACTAATTAATTTTATTATTTGCTATATATTTGTACCTACCTATGGTTTTCCAATTATTATTACATCCACTATCTTATCTTCAATTATTTCAGCAAGTATTTATACTATAATGTCAGAAAAATTATTTAAGTTCAACTATAATTTGAAAATAATGGGTGCTATTTATTTATTACTCTTTGTAATAAGTCAAATATTTATTTATAAAAATTAAAAATAGAAATAATGTGTGGTATTGCTGGTTTTATAGATTTTAATAATACAACAGACCAAAATGTATTAAATTTAATGATTGATACGCTTTCTCATAGAGGACCTGATGGAGATGGAGTAGAAATTGTTAAAAAGAAAAATTATACATTAGGATTAGGTCATAAAAGGTTATCTATAATAGATTTAAGAGCGTCAGCAAATCAACCAATGAACTTTGGGAGTTTAAAAATTATCTTTAATGGAGAGATTTATAACTATAATGAAATTAAAGAAGAATTAAAAAAAATAGGACATAGTTTTAAAACTGATTCTGATACAGAAGTTATTTTACACTCATTTAAAGAGTGGGGAGAAAAATGTGTAGATAAGTTTATTGGAATGTTTGCATTTTTAATTTTTGATGAAGAAGCTAATGAAATATATATTTTTAGAGATAGAGCAGGGGTAAAACCTGTCTATTATTATGAGGATGAAGGATTGTTTTTGTTTTCTTCAGAATTAAAATCTTTTCATCAACATCCAAATTTTAAAAAAGAAATAGATAATGATTCTGTAGGTATGTTTTTTAAGTATGGCTATATTCCAGAGCCATATTGTATTTTCAAAAATGCCAAAAAGTTACTTTCGGGTCATTTCTTAAAATACAATTTAAACACTCAAAAAAAAGAAGTTCTTAAATATTGGGATGTTAATACATTTTATAAAGAAGAAAAACTTAATATAACAGAAGAAGAAGCACTCTCTAAATTAGAATCTTTATGTAAATCTGCTTTTCAATATAGAATGGTTTCTGATGTACCAGTTGGGGTGTTTTTAAGTGGAGGTTATGATAGTACTTTTGTAACAGCTTTACTTCAAAAGAATCAAAAAGAAAAAATTAAGACGTTTACTATTGGTTTCGAGGAAAGTGAATATAACGAAGCTACTTATGCTAAAGAGGTTGCAGAGTATTTAGGAACAGAACATTATGAATATTACTGTACGTCTGAAGATGCAAGAAAAGTAATTCCTTTACTACCAAAGATGTATGATGAACCTTTTGGAGATAGTTCTGCAATACCAACATATTTAGTAAGTAAGATGGCTAAAGAAAAAGTAACTGTAGCCTTATCTGCAGATGGTGGAGATGAAATTTTTGCTGGATACAATAGGTATAAAAATATAGTTGGGTACTATAAAAAATTACAAAAAATCCCCAAAATAACGCAACCAATCTTAGGTTATTTTTTATCTAAAAAAGTTACACACCCTATTTTTAATTTATTTTTTGGAAAAAAATCAAAATCATATTATGATGGCTTGTCAGCTGTGTTAAGTTCAAAAGGAAATTTTAAGGAAATAGTAGAGATGTCCGTCACTAAAATGAGTACTTTCGAAATAAACAAAGTATTAATAAATAAATTTAAAAGTAAACCTAACAATTTTAAAAAGGCTAATGAACAATACAGTTTATTAGACACCTGCTTATCTGTAGATTATGGAACATATTTGGTTGATGATATTTTAACAAAAGTAGATAGGGCTGGTATGGCAGTTTCCTTAGAAGGTAGGGAACCACTTTTAGATCATAGAATAATTGAGTTTGTATCTAAATTACCAGATAATTTTAAGATTAATGGCTCTGTTCAAAAGTATCTTTTAAAGAAATTAACACATAAGCTAATACCGAAAGAGATGTTAGACAGACCCAAAACAGGTTTTTCAATCCCATTGATTAATTGGTTTAGAGAAGATTTAAAAAAATTATTACTAGAAAGTTTGGATGAAGATAGAATAAAAAAGCAAAACCTATTTAACGTAAGTTATATTAGTAGCGCAAAAAAAGATTATTTAACTGGTAATAATGAGTCATTTTATTTTATTTGGAATATGTTAGTTTTCCAAATGTGGTATAAAGAGTGGATGGAATAACTTAAAAAGAATGGCTTTTAAATCAAACAAATTTATTTTTACAGCGTCTGTTGGTGTTTTTATATTTTTACTTACTTTAAGTTTAAGTTTTTTATTTTATTACTCATTATTTATAGTTATTGGGAAAATTATTTGTTGGAAACTATCGTCTAATAAAGACGAAAAAAAAATATTATTAAACTTATTCTATATTGTTTTACCATTTTATGTTTTATATTCTTTTATTGCTTATCAAGGTTATTTATTAGAGAATAGATTTTTTATTTTTTCAGATCAAATTTTTTTTTATTCAAATATTGAAGAGTTAATATCTACATCTAATTCTTTTTGCGATGTTTTTAAAAAAACGATGATAGAAAGAATTCATTATGATTATGAAGGCTATTTTTTATTAGCAGGAACTGTTGGTTATTTTGCGGAAAACTATTTAGATGGTAATAGTTTATTTATTCAATCAATACTCGTTAGTTTTTTTTCAGTATTAATCAACATATATTTAGTTAAAGTTTTATGCTTTTATATCCCTAAAAATAAGGCATATAAATATGCACTTCTTTTTGCTTTTTGCTCTCCAATACTATATTATTCTCCCTGGATTTTAAGAGATATGCCAATTGCGCTTTTCTATACAATTGCATTTTATTTAATACATAAAAAATGGAATGTATTTAATTTTATTACATTTATTGCTTTAATTCTTATAACTATACAATTCAGAACAGAACATGGTTTATTTTTATTAGTTTTTCCCATACTTCATACCTATTTAAACAAGCAATACAATTACTTTATAAATAAGATTTGGCCAATTATATTTTTAATAACGTCTATTGTTTTTATATATATATTTGGATTGTTAATACCACAAATAGAAAAGTCAATTCAGACTATAGAAAGGTATAATAAATTCACCAATGAATCTTTAAATGATGGTTTTGGTGCTAAATTATATAGCTTACCACCTGTTATCAAAGAATTTGTTTTAATGATTAATTCACAAATCACCCCACTTCCACCTTGGGTAAATTTAAATTTTGATCATAGTTGGATAGGTGTAATTATGGGGTTGTTAACATTTGTTTTTGCAGTATATTGGTCAAAAGTTTTTTTAGTGACATTTTTTTCATTGTTTAAAAAGTCAATTAGAAAGAAAACTCCTAAAATAATTCACATCTTTTTGGGTATCTTTTTTTTATTTTTACTTTCCAATGTTTCTAATATAAATGTTAGAAGACTTATTGCTGTTTATCCAATATTTTTTTTAATTTATGTTTATATAAAAGAAAGTAATTATCAAAATTACCTTTATAAAAAATATAATCAATATGCTAATTTGGTGTATTTAACATTGATTATTCTATATATATCAATAAAATCTATTTTATGAGGATATTATGTGTTATAGATAGTTTAGGGTCTGGTGGAGCACAAAGACAATTAGTAGAGTTAGCTAAAGGGTTTAAAGAAAATGGAAATGAAGTTACTTTTTTAATATATCACAATATTATTTTTTTTAAATCGGAATTAGATAAATTTAAAATTGATGTAATTGTGGTAGAGGAAAAAAATTATTTTAAAAGAATTTTAAAAGTTAGAAAAAAGATTAATGAAATAAACCCAAATTCTATTTTATCTTTTCTGCAAAGTACTAATTTTATTACTACTTTAGCTGGTTTTCCCATTAGAAAATGGAATTTAGTTGTAGGAGAACGATCTGCAAACCCTAAAATATTAAAGTCATTTAAATTACGATTTTTTAGGTTTTTCCATTTATTTACAGATCATATTGTTGCTAACTCTACTGAAAATCTAAAAATTATAAAAAAAGTAAACCCTTTTTTATCAAAAAAGAAAATGTCATGTATATATAATATAATAGATGATATTAATTGGAATTATGATAACAATGATGATGAAAATAAGGATAATGAAAATAAATTTATAATTGTTATTGCTGCTACATACATAGAGCATAAAAATACTATTGGTTTAATTAAAGCAGTAAACCTTCTGCCTTTAAATCTTAAAAACAAATTAGTTATTGAATGGTATGGAAGAATAGGTAATGATAACACTTTTAAAGAATCTAAGAAGTTAATAGAAACCTATAATTTACAATCTTCAATTTTTTTGAACCCTCTTACAAAAGAAATAAAAGAAAAATATAAAAAGGCTGACGCAATAGGGTTATTTAGTTTTTACGAAGGATTTCCTAATACTTTATGTGAAGGAATGATGATGAAAAAACCTGTTATAGCCTCTAATGTTAGTGATGTGTCTTTATTTATAAAAAGAAAGGATTTGTTATTTAACCCAAAAAATATAGATGACATCAAAAAGAGCTTAATAGTATTGCTAAATTTAAATATGCAAGAACTAAAAGAAATAGGTGAGTATAATAATTTTTTAGCCAAAGAATATTTTAATAAAAAAGAAATAGTAGATAAGTATATTGATCTTTTACATAATAACAAATAATTGTTTTCTAAAAAAATAATGATTAAAGTGATATCTTTTTGATGCTTAAATAAATGTTTTAAAAAAATGATAAAGAAAAAAGTACTTTTTGTAGGGTCTTTTAAAGAGCAAGGAAAAGACGGTACTGTTGGTGGTCAAATGTTTGCTTGTAAGTCTTTAGTAAGTTCAGAAATTTCAAATAAAGTAGAATGGATTTTATTAGACACTACAGCAAAAACAAATAGACAAAGAAACTTTCTTTCAAGGTTTTATCCAGCTTTTATAAGGATAATTAAATGTACTTACCATATAGTTTTTTCTAAAGTAGACATTGTTATGGTATTTACATCTAGTGGCTATAGTTTTCTAGAAAAAGGACTTATAATAAAAATAGGATCATACTTTAATAAAAAAACAATAATAGCACCAAGGTCTGGTTTTTTAATTGACGAAATTCAAAAAAACAAGAAATTCAAAAAAAAAGTTAAAAGTATATTGGAAAAGTGTACTTATGTAATTTGCCAAGGAACATTTTGGAAAGAGTTCTTTAAAAATAAATTTAAAACCTCAAAAGAAAAGTTAGTGGTAATACCAAATTGGATTTCTGTAGATTCATATTATTCAAATAAAAAAACTGTAAATTCTCCTATAAAAATACTGTTTTTAGGATGGATTACTAAAAATAAAGGTATTTTTGATCTAATTAATGTAATAAAAGAAATAAAAGACAAAGATTTTATATTAGAGTTAGGTGGTAATGGGGATGAATTTGAAAATATAAAAGAAATCATTTTAAAAGAAGGACTGCATAATAAAGTTAAACTTTTAGATTGGGTATATGGAGAAGAAAAAAAACAGTTATTAGGTAAAGCAGATATTTTTGTTTTGCCTTCATATAGAGAAGGAATGCCAAATGCACTTATTGAAGCTATGTCTTCAAATACGGCTGTAATATCCACAAATGTTGGAGGTATTCCTGATTTAATTACTCCAGGTTTCAATGGTTTTTTAATCGAACCAGGAGATGTTGTAAGCTTAAAAAAAGCTTTATTAAGTTATATAGAAGATAAAGAAAAAATTACATTATTTGCAGAAAAAGCTTTAATTCATGTTAAAGAGAATAACTCTGTAGAAAGTGTCGTACAAAAATTTAAGAATATATTTGAATAATAAATTAAGGTTTATTCAAAAAAATAAATTTATGAAACAAATATTACAATCCTTTAAAACAGGAGTTACAGAATTAGCAGAATTGCCTTCACCTAAAGTAAAATCTGGACAAGTATTAATTCAAACTACTAGAAGTCTAGTTTCTTTAGGTACAGAACGTATGTTAGTTGAGTTTGGTAAAGCCTCTTTAATACAAAAAGCAAGACAGCAGCCAGATAAAGTTAAAATGGTTTTAGATAAAATAAAAACAGAAGGCTTAATGCCAACTATAGAAACTGTTTTTAATAAATTAGAACAACCATTACCATTAGGTTATTGTAACGTTGGTAAAGTTGTTGCTGTTGGTAAAGGTGTTACAAATTTTAAAGTTGGAGATAGAGTAGCTTCTAATGGACAACATGCAGAATTTGTTTCTATCCCAGAAAATTTGGTAGCACATATCCCAGACAATATATCTGATGAAGAGGCTTCTTTTACAGTAATTGGTTCCATAGGTCTACAAGGTATTAGATTGGTAAATCCAACTATGGGAGAAACAGTTGTAGTCATAGGTTTAGGTCTTATTGGGCTTTTAACAGCAGAAATGTTAGTGGCAAATGGTTGTAAAGTTATTGGTTACGATTTAGATGATGCTAAAGTAGAAATTGCAAAAAGTAAAGGAGTTCTTGCTTTTAATCCTTTAAAAGGAAATGATCCAGTTAAATTTGTACAAGAAAATACAAACGGAATTGGAGCAGATGCAGTATTAATTACAGCATCAGCAAAAACAAATGAAATCATATCTCAAGCTGCTAAAATGAGCAGAAAAAGAGGTAGAATAGTTTTAGTAGGTGTAATTGGATTAGATATTTCTAGAGCAGACTTTTATGAAAAAGAACTAAGTTTTCAAGTATCGTGTTCTTACGGACCTGGAAGATATGATGATGATTATGAATTTAAAGGAATAGACTATCCACTACCATTTGTAAGATGGACAGAAAAAAGAAACTTTGAAACTGTTTTACAATTAATTTCTTCTGGTAAATTAGAAGTTAAAAACTTAATTTCTGAAGTAATTCCTTTAGATGATTTTGATAAAATATATGGAGATATAGGTAATTCTAAATCCATAGCCTCTATTATAAAATATAATGAGAATAATGTTCCAGAACATACTATTGTTGTAAATAAAAAAGAAACTTCTCCAACAAAGGGAGGGATAGGAATTATTGGTGCAGGTAATTTTACAAAAATGACAATGCTGCCAGCCTTAAAAGGCACCAATGCAAATATAAAACATATTGTTTCTTCTGGTGGTGTTAATGGTACAGCACTAGCGCAAAAGCACAATATTGCACAAAGTACTACAGATTATGATCTGGTTTTGGATGATAAAGCAGTAGATTTGGTAATGATTACCACACGTCATAATTTACATGCAGATATGGTAATTAAAGCTTTAGATAAAAACAAACATGTTTTTGTAGAAAAACCATTAGCTTTAAATAATGAAGAATTAGAGAAAATACAAGAAAGTTACCAAAACAGTAAAGGAACTTTAATGATTGGTTTTAATCGTCGTTTTTCTCCACACACTCAAAAAATAAAATCACTAATAGGTAATGCACCTATGAATATTGTTGCAACCATGAATGCTGGAGAAATTCCATCAGATGTTTGGGTACATGATATGAAAATTGGTGGAGGTAGAATTGTTGGTGAAGCTTGCCATTATTTAGACTTAATGGTTTTTTTATCTGGTAGTAAGATAAAATCGGTTTGTATGAATGCTTTAGGAGAAAACCCTGCAGAAAATACAGATAACGCTTCTATTTTAGTAAAAATGGAAAACGGTTCTACAGGAGTTGTAAATTATTTTGCAAATGGCTCTAAATCTTACGCTAAAGAAAAGCTAGAAATTTTTTCTCAAGAAAAAGTTTTGGTAATGGATAATTTTATAAAAACTTCAGGTTATGGAGTAAAAGGTTTTTCTAAATTAAAAACCAAGTTAGATAAAGGACATAAGTCACAATTTGGTCAAATAGTCGAAAAAATAAACCAAGGTTCTGTAGAATTAATTCCTTACGAAGAATTAATAAACGTTACAAAAGCAAGTTTTGCAGCGATACAAAGTTTAAAAGAAGGTGCTTGGGTAACTGTAGAATAGTCTATTATAATAATTATGATACAGAAATTAAAAAAAATAACAAACCTCCTTTCCAATATGGGAATGAGGTATGTTTTTTTTAGAATATTTTATACATTAAAAACTAAATTAGGGGGGCAAAAAAAAACGTTTCCTATTCAGCCAGATTTTAAAGAATACACAAATTTAAAAAATTGGAAACAAAATTCACCTCCCTTTTTCTTTTACGGAAAAGAAATTAATGGATTAAAAAAACAACCTAGCGAAATACTTAAAAATAACTTAGAAGATTTAAAAAATGGGATTTTTACTTTTTTTAATAAGACTAAAATTGATTTAGGTATAGATTACGATTGGCTAACTAATCCATTAACAAATTATAAATATGATATTGATAAACATTGGTCTGAAATTCAAGATTTATCAAGCGAAGCTGGAGACATTAAGTATGTATGGGAAAAGGCTCGATTTTCTTTTTTATATGATGTAATTCGTTATGATTATCACTTTAATGAAGATGAATCTGAATTTGTTTTCAAAGAAATTGAGGGTTTTATTGATAAAAACCCAATTAACCAAGGGCCAAATTACAAATGCAGCCAAGAAACAAGTTTAAGAATATTAAACTGGACATTTGCTCTAAATTATTATAAAGATTCGGAAAACTTAACAAGCGAATTATTTAATAAAATAATGCATAGTATTTACTGGCAAATTCATCACGTATATCATAATATTCATTTTTCTAGAATAACAGTTCGTAACAATCATGCTATCACAGAAACCTTAATGCTGTATCTTTCAGAAAAATTATTTCCTTTTTTTCCAAATGTAAAAAAATGGAGTGTAAAAGGTAAAAAATGGTTTGAGCAAGAAGTTGCATATCAAATTTATGAAGATGGTACTTTTTTGCAATTTTCTATGAACTATCATAGAGTTGTAATACAATTATTAACTTGGGGTATTCAATTGGCAAAGTTAAATAAAGACACTTTTAAACCTGTTGTGTATGATAGAGCTCAAAAATCACTCGATTTTTTAGATGCTTCAAGTGATATAGTTACAGGAAAATTACCAAATTATGGTTCTAATGATGGAGCATTGTTTTTTAAATTAACCAATGATGATTATAGGATTTATACTTCTCAATTAGACGATTTACGAGCTGTTTTATATGGTTATAAATATTCTGATTCCAAAAGTTCATTTTGGTATGGAATTCAGTCCAAATTGAAAAAAAGTAAAGAATTATCTACATTAAATAAATTTGAAAAAAGTGGTTATTATATCATTCAAGATGGCAATACAAAAACTTTTATAAGATGTGGCAGTTATAAAGACAGACCTTTTCAATCAGACAACCTGCATTTAGATATTTGGGTAGATGGTGTTAATTATTTAAGAGATTCTGGTTCGTATAAATACAACGCAGATATTGAAGATGTTAATTATTTTACTGGAGTAGAAGGACATAATACAGTTAGTGTGTCTAAAGAAAATCAAATGTTAAAAGGAAGTAGGTTCATCTGGTATTACTGGGTAAAGAAAGCTAAAGCAACCCTGCTAAAAGAAAATAATGTTTTTAAATTTGATGGGACTATAAATGCATTTCAACAAATTAATCATAATATAGAGCACCAAAGAAAAATAACAAAACCTAGAGGAGATAATTTTTGGGAAATAAAAGATATAGTTACTAATATTGGAAATAGGAAAATATATCAATATTGGCATTTAGATGCAATGTATTTAGATAAAATTGAAATTGTAACTAAAGATAAAAATGGTAAAAAAATAAAACCGTTAATTGAAGAAAAATGGTTTTCTGGCTATTATGGTTTTAAAGAGAAGTCAATAAGACTTACATTTGCCACAGAAGAAAATGTATTTAATACTACAATAAGAATTCATAACTAGATGAGAATATTACTTATTCATCAATATTTTTTAGAGAAAGGAGATGGAGGAGGCTCTAGGTTTAACGAAATGTCTAAAGTTTGGGCTAGTGAAGGACATGATATCATAGTTCTTTCTGGAATGGTTCATTACAATACAGGTAAAAAGGAAGACAGGTACAAAGGGAAATTTACTTATAAAGACAATCAATTTTACCAAAATGTAGATGTGATTCGTTGTCATGTTTCAGAAAGTTACAACGTGAACTTTATTGGAAGACTTTGGGCATATTTTTCTTTTGTGTTTTCTAGTATATATGCAGGTTTATTTAAAACAAAAGGCAAATTTGATGTTATTTTAGTAACTTCTCCACCTTTATTTGTTGGTATAACTGCTTATGCTTTATCTAAAATAAAAAGAGTTCCTTTTATATTTGAAATTAGAGATTTATGGCCAGAATCTGCTATAGATACTGGAGTGTTAAAGAACAAGTTAATTATTAAATTTGCATATTGGTTTGAAAAATTTATATACAAAAAAGCAAAACTAATTAATGTATTAACACCTGCTTTTAGAGATAAGTTGATAAATGATAAAAATATACCCAAAAGTAAAGTTATTTTTATACCAAATGCAGCAGATTTTACTTTGGCAGAAGAAATTCAACAAAACTTTAATGCACAACAATTTAAAAAAGAATTAAATTTAGAAGATAAATTTGTTATAACTTACGTTGGCGCTCATGGGGTTGCAAATCATTTAATTCAAATTATAGATGCAGCAGAAAAACTAAAAGATACTAATGTTGTATTTCAGTTGATTGGAGCAGGAATGAGAAAAGAAATTTTAATAGAAGAAGCGAGAAAAAGAAATTTAACAAATGTTATTTTTAGGGCTCCAGTTTCAAAAAAAGAAGTTTTTAAATATATTTTAGCTTCAGACGCAGGGGCATCTATATTAAAAAAAGTAGACACTTTTAAAACGATATATTCTAATAAAACCTTTGATTATATGTCATGTAAAAAGCCTATATTGTTAGCTATTGATGGTGTTTCTAGAGATTTAATAAATCAAGCAAAATGCGGAGTTTATGTAGAGCCAGAAAACACAAATGCTATTGTTAAAGGTATTAAAGAACTTTTAGATAAAAGTGATGAAGAAATTATTAGAATGGGAGAGAATGGGTATAGTTTTGCGAAAGAACATTTTGATAGAAACCAATTAGCAAAAGAATACTTAAAAAAAATTGTAATAATTTTGTAAATGATTTATAAAAAATTTTTTAAACGTTTTTTTGATATCGCAATTGGAATGATTGGTGTTGTTATTTTTCTGCCTTTTTTTATAATTGTATTTATTGCATTAGCTATAAGTAACAAAGGTACACCATTTTTTTATCAAAAAAGACCTGGTTTGCATGGGAAAATCTTTGAAATTATCAAGTTTAAAACTATGAATGATAAAAAAGATGAAAATGGAAATTTACTACCAGATGCTAAAAGAATAACAAAAGTTGGCCAGTTCGTTAGAAAAACCTCTTTAGATGAGTTGCCTCAAATAATTAATTTATTAAAAGGAGATATGACCATTATTGGTCCAAGACCATTATTACCAAGTTATTTACCTCTTTATAATGATAGACAAAGAAAAAGGCATTTAGTAAAACCGGGAATTTCTGGTTATGCCCAAGTAAATGGTAGAAATAATATTAGTTGGGAGAAAAAATTTGAGTTAGATGTTTGGTACGTAGAAAATTACTCTTTTTTAGTAGATCTTAAAATATTTTTTAAAACTTTCTTAAAAGTTTTTAAATCTGATGGGATAAATACGGAAAATGAAGTAACCACTAAAAATTTTGAAGGAAATGGATAGTATTTGCTTTTATGGTGCTAGTGGTCATGGAAAGGTATTGTTAGACTTGGCAATAGATTGCAATAAAGGAGTAGTTGTGTTTGTTGATGATAACCCAGCAGCATCAAGTATTAAAAGTATTCCAGTTGTTTTATCTAAAGAAATAGAGAAGTATTCAAATTTTAAATTTATAATTAGTATTGGGAATAATTTAATTAGAAAACAAATTTCTGAAAAAATAGATTGTAATTTTATAAAATTAGTCCACAGTAGTGCAATTCTATCCGAATCTGTAAGTATTTTAGAAGGCACTGTTATAATGCCAAGTGTAGTTATAAATGCAGATACAAAAATAGGAAAACATGTTATAATAAATACTGCAGCTGTAGTAGAGCATGATTGTTTTATAGATGATTTTGTGCATATTTCTCCTAATGCAACTTTAACAGGAAATGTTTCTGTTGGCAAAGGAACACATATTGGGGCTGGTTCTGTAATAATTCCTAATATAAAAATTGGAGAAAATGTTACTATAGGAGCAGGATCCATAATAATAGAAAATATTCCAGATAATGCTGTAGTTGTTGGTAATCCTGGTAAAATAATAAGATACAATAGTTAATATGAAGTCAAAAATCTGGTTATCCTCACCACATATGGGAGGTAACGAATTAAAATATATTAATGAAGCTTTCGAAAATAATTGGATAGCACCTTTAGGACCAAATGTAACTGGTTTTGAAGAAGATTTAAAACAATTCTTAAACTCTAGAAAAGAAGTGGCAGCACTTTCATCAGGAACAGCTGCAATTCATTTGGCTTTAATACAATTGGGGGTATCTAAAGGAGATGAGGTTATTTGCCAAAGCATGACTTTTTCTGCTTCTGCAAATCCTATAGCGTATCAATTTGCTACACCAATTTTTGTTGATAGTGAAAAAGATACTTGGAATATGTGTCCTGTTCACTTAGAAGAAGCAGTTAAAGATAGAATTTCTAAAGGTAAAAAGCCAAAGGCTATTATTTTAGTTCACTTGTATGGTATGCCTGCAAAAGTTGATGAAATCCTTGCGATTTCTCAAAAATATAATATACCCATTGTAGAAGATGCTGCAGAAGCTTTAGGCTCTAAATACAAAGGTAATTATTGTGGCACTTTTGGTGAATTTGGAGCTCTATCTTTTAATGGTAATAAAATTATTACTACTTCTGGAGGAGGAGCATTAGTGTGTAATAATATAGAATCAAAAAACAATACTATTTTTTTAGCTACACAAGCAAGAGATAATGCACCTCATTACCAACACTCTCATATAGGTTTTAATTACAGAATGAGTAATGTAGTTGCAGGTATTGGTAGAGGTCAAATGGAAGTTTTACAAGATCATGTTTCTTTAAGGAGAGAAATGAATAAATTCTATGAAAACCTTTTTAAAGATGTTCAAGGAGTAACTGTATTTAAAGAACCAACAAATAAACTTTACTCTAATCATTGGTTAAGTTGTATCCTAATAGATCCTAAAAAATCAAATTTTTCTAGAGAAGATTTAAGGCTATCTTTATTAGAAGATAATATAGAGTCTAGACCTTTATGGAAACCAATGCACTTGCAACCAGTTTTTGAGAAACACCCATATTATGGTGAAACTATTGCTGAATCACTTTTTGAAAATGGTTTATGTTTACCATCGGGATCTAATTTATCTAAAGATGATAAGGAAAGAATTTCTTTATCAATCAAGAAATTGTTGTAAATTGCGCTCGTATATTTATATGTATGTTAAAAAGATTTGTTTTACAAAGCCTAAATAAATACACCTCTAAATGGTTGGTTTTATTTATAGATACACTATTAGTTCTATTATCTTTTGGGTTTGCATATTTAGTTCGATTTAATTTATCATTAAACTTTAACTTAGAAACACTTTACAGACAGTTACCATTAATAGTAATAATATCTATTTTTAGTTTTTTGGTAGTAGGGTCTTATAAAGGTGTAATTAGACATACAGGTACTAAAGATGCTTTTAATGTTTTTTTAGCGACTTCACTTTTGTCTTTTTTAATAATAATATTTGTTTTAACTAACAGAGTCTTTAAGATTGTTGAAAGTTTTACAATTCCAATTTCAATTGTTTTAATTCACTACTTAATAAGTAATTTTATTTTAATATTAAGTAGGTTTGTATTTAAAGCCTTTTACGAAATAATTTCAACAGAACTACAATCAGTTACAAACGCACTAATTTATGGAGCAGGAGATTCTGGATTGATTACTTATGGAGCATTAAATAGAGATACAAAAAACAACTATGATATCTGTGGTTTTTTAGATGATGATCCAAACAAAATAAATAAAAAAATAGATAGAATAAAAATATTTGACCCAGCTAAACTCACAAAAGAATTTATTCAAAAGAATGATATTACTGAAGTTATTATATCAATACAAAATATAAAGCCTAACCGTTTATTAGAAATTACAGATAAATTATTAGAATTTAATATAAAAGCTAAAATAGTCCCACCATTGTCACAATGGATTGGTGGAGATTTGCAAGCCAACCAAATAAAACAAGTTAATATTGATGATTTATTAGGAAGAGATAAAATCGATATTAATAACCCTATTGTAAAAAAAGAAGTTATTGGTAAAAAAATATTAGTTACTGGTGCAGCTGGCTCTATAGGAAGTGAAATATCTAGACAACTAGCATCATATCAATTAGATAAATTGATATTGGTAGATCAAGCAGAATCTCCTTTATATAATCTACAACAAGAATTGTATCAATCTGGGCATAAAAATTTTATTGCAATTGTTGGAGATGTAAGAGATAAAAAAAGAATGGACCAGATTTTTTCTGAATACTTACCAGATAAAGTTTTCCATGCTGCAGCCTATAAGCATGTTCCTTTAATGGAACTATCTCCTTATGAAGCCATTAAAATAAATATTTGTGGGACTAAAAATATATCAGATTTATCTATAGCGTACAATGTAGATAGATTTGTAATGATTTCTACAGACAAAGCTGTGAACCCTACAAATGTAATGGGTGCAACTAAAAGAGCTGCAGAAATGTACATAAGTTGTTTAAGTCAGCAAAAAAATATAAAAACCAAATTTACAACAACAAGATTTGGAAACGTTTTAGGTTCAAATGGTTCTGTGATTCCACTATTTAAAAATCAAATTAAGAAAGGAGGTCCATTAACAGTAACTCATAAAGATATTACACGTTATTTTATGACTATACCTGAAGCCTGCAGATTAGTTTTAGAGGCTGGAACAATGGGAGAAGGTGGAGAGATTTATATTTTTGATATGGGTAAGTCCGTTAAGATTTTCGACTTAGCCAAACGAATGATATCTTTATCGGGTTTAACTTATCCTACAGATATAGATATTAAAATTACTGGACTTAGGCCAGGAGAAAAGTTATATGAAGAATTGTTAGCCAATGGAGAAAATACATCGAAAACCTATCATGAAAAAATAATGATTGCTAAAACAAATTTTATCGACAGAGAAGTAATTAAAGAGGAAATAGAAAATTTATGTTTAAATAATGAAACATATTCGAATAATAATATTGTTTTAGCGTTAAAAAAAATAATACCTGAATATGTTTCTCAAAACTCTGTTTATCAAAAATTAGACTTAAAAGTTGATAAATAAAAAAATTAAATAGTATTTTCGCAGCAAATTTTAACTATGAAATTATTTTTTGAAAAATCCTTTTTTTTAATAGGTTTATTTATAATATTAACATCTTGTGTTTCTAATAAAGATATAGCTTATTTTCAAAATGATCATATAGATCAAGAAAATGTAAATAATGTTTATGAAACGGTTTTTAAACCAGATGACTTGCTGCAGATAACAATTTCTTCGGATGATTTAGAAGCTGTAAAGCCATTTAACCTACCAGCAGTTTCTTTTTCTACCTTAACTAATTCTGCTATAGGGCAACCACAACAATTATCTTATTTGATAGATAGTAAAGGAGAAATTGATTTTCCAATATTCGGTAAAATAAAAATTGGTGGACTTACAAGAGAAGAAACGATATCTTTACTTAAAAAAAAGTTAGATCCCGAATATGTGAAAAATCCTACAATTAATATTAGGATTGCAAATTTTAAAATAACCGTTCAAGGAGATGTTAAAAATCCAGGTACTTATACTATACCTAATGAAAGGATTAGCATTTTAGATGCAATAGGTTTAGCAGGTGATCTTAATATTTCAGGTAGAAGAGATAATATTATGGTGTTAAGGGAGGAAGGTAATAAGAAAAAGCAGTATAAATTAGATTTAAGATCTAATAAAATATTAACCTCTCCCGTTTTCTATTTACAACAAAATGATGTTGTATATGTAGAACACAATTATGCAAGAATACAATCTGCTTCTAGCAATAGCAATACGACTTTATTTATTTCTATTACGGGTTTAATTATTACAATTGTTTCTTTGTTAACAAGATAATTTATGAACGAAAATAATTTATTAAATTCTCAGTTAGAAGAAAATGATACTTTAAACATTAGAGAGCAAGTAGAAAAGTATCTTTATCATTGGAAATGGTTTGTATTTGCTATTATTTTCTCTACGTTAAGCGCTTTTTTATATTTAAGGTATTCAACAGCTAAATTTAGAGCGTTTGCTACAATAATGATAAAAGATAATCAGAAATCAGGTATCTCAAAAGAATTATCTGCAATAGCAGATTTAGGGATTGTAGGGACAGGCTCAGTCAATAATACTGATAATGAAATAGAAATCATTAAGTCAAGAAAAATTATTGGTAAAGCGATTGATTCACTAAATTTAAATATTTCTTATCTAGTAGAAGGTAGAGTTAAGCAAACAGAATTATATAAAAATAAACCTATAAGGTTTAGACCATTAAAATTTAAATCAATAGATAAAAACTCTAATTTTTCTCAACTAGATACATTGTATATAGTTGCAATAAAAGATTTAAAATCGTATGATTTTATAAATTCAGAAAAAAAAATCATAAAATCTCATAAATTTGGAGAAACTATCAGAACTAAACACGGTAATTTTGAAATAGAAGGTCTTCCCTTTTTAAAAGATTATCTAGGCACGGAAGTATATATTAAATTAAATAGAAAAGAAAGAGTTATAGATAGTTATAAATCTAGGGTAATAATTAATTCAATCGGTAATAATTCTAGTGTATTAAGATTATCTATTACTGACCCTTTAAAAAATAAGGCAGAGGATTTTTTAGATGAATTAATAAAACAATACAATTTAGATGCTGTTAATGATAAGAATGAAGTTTCTGAAAAAACAAGAGATTTTATTGCTGATAGGATTGAAAAAATAGGTCAAGACTTAAGTCAAATTCAAGATAGTGTCAAAAATTTTAAAGATATAAATGATATTTCTGGTCTCTCAATTGAAGGAGAGCTAGCTTTAGAAAACTTATCAGTAAATAATAATAAAGTTATTGAAATTAAATCTCAACTATTGCTATCTAGAAGTATTTATAATAATTTGAGTAAAGATAATAATGGAGACGAAACATTACCACCAAATTTGGGGTTTAAAGATTCAAATATATCAGAATCAATTATAAGATTTAATGAGTTAGTTACAAGAAAAAATGCATTAAGTATAAATGCAGGAGAAAAGAATCCCTTATTAGTACAATATAAAATTGATATTGCAACACAAAGAAATAATTTGAAAAGAAGTATAAGAAATACTATCAAATCTTTAGAAGCAGATTTAAACCAATTAAATAATGCTGCACTAATAGCTAAAAATAAAGTTTCTTCTATCCCATCTCTAGAAAGGGGATTTATAGATATTGCTAGGCAACAAAAGATAATATCAGGTTTGTATTCATACTTACTAAAGAAAAAAGAAGAAACTGAAATATCTTTAGCGGTGACAGTTTCTAATGCAAAAATAATTGATAAGGCTTATAGTTCTGGAGTTCCAGTATCACCAAAAAAGAATATTATATATTTAGCAGCTATTCTATTTGGACTTTTAGTACCATTTATAATAATCTATCTAAGAAACTTATTAGATACAAAAGTTCATAATAAAAAAGATATTGAAAGTCTTCTTTCAGTTCCTTACTTAGGAGATATTCCTAAATCTGAATCCAATGAAAAAGTTATTGTAGGAAGTGGTGCTCGCTCAAGTGGTTCTGAAGCCTTTCGTTTAATACGAACCAATTTAGATTTTATGTTAGCTAATAAATCTGCAAATGCTAAAAAATTTCTATTTATTACTTCTACTACTAGTGGAGAAGGAAAATCTTTTATATCTATAAATTTAGCTGCGACTTTAGCTCTTTCTGGTAAAAAGGTGCTGCTAATGGGTATGGATTTAAGAGCACCAAAAGTTACTGAATATCTTGGTTTGGAGAGTAAAAAAGGAATCACAAACTACATTACTAATAATGCTCTTAGTTTAGAAGATTTAAAATTTAGTATACCTCAAGCTAAAGGGTTAGACATTATATCATCTGGAGCAATACCACCAAACCCAGCAGAATTATTAAACAGTAAAAGTATTGATGATTTATTTTTAGAAATTAAGAATAAAGAAGATTATGATTATGTAATTGTAGATACTGCTCCAGTTAATTTAGTTACTGATACATTATTAATTTCTAAATATGCAGATATGTTTCTATATGTAGTAAGAGCTAACTATTTAGATAAAAGACTCCTTAGCGTTCCTCAAGAGTTATACACTAGTAAAAGGTTGCCAAATATGTCTATAGTATTAAATGATACAGATCCAAAAAGAAGTTATGGTTATGGATATGGAGGATATGGTAGTTATGGGTATGGATATCTTTCTGAGGAAGAATCAAAACCTTGGTATAAAAATATATTTTCTAAATAATTAAAAAAGGAGCAATTAGCTCCTTTTTTAATGAAATATTTGACAATTATTTAGCAATAATTTATTAATATTATTTAAGTTTTTTTTAGTACCAACCTTTGTAAGTAACTTTAAATGATTAAGGTGATGCGTGTCAGAACCAACAAAATCGTACATATTTTCTTTTAATAGTTTATTGCAAATCTTTTGAACACCTTTACCATATTGTTCTGTTAAAGACAATAAATTTAATTGAAAAAGACAACCAGCTTTCTTTAATTTATAATAATTATTAAAATCATTATGATAAAAGTTATAACGCTCTGGGTGTGCTAAAACTGGTTTGTAACCTTTTAACTGGATATCAAATAAAATGTCATATAAATTAAGAGGAGCATTAAAATAAGACATTTCTACGAGTATGTAATTGTCTTTCAAAGTAAGGATGTCATTATTTTCTAAACGAATTGAAAAATGTTCGTCCATCATATATTCTGCAGCAGCTCTAATGGAAATATCATTCAGATTTCTTCTAACAAGTTCCTCTTTTACTTCTTTTAGTTTTTTCTTTATGGTTTCTGAAGAATTAGGGTATACATCACCCAAAACATGAGGTGTTGTTATGAAATTTTTAATTCCATAAGAGCTCATTTTAGAAATTAACTCAATAGAATTGTTTAAATCTTTTGCTCCATCATCAATACCTGGAAGTAAATGAGAATGAATATCAACAAAATTTTCTGGAAAAAAATCTTTTAGAGGTATTTCTTTTTTCTTAAAAAAAATCATATTTAAATTTATTACAAATTTACAAAAATTAGCTTACTATTTAACAATTTTTGGTCTGTCTATTAAAAATAATCTATACGAAAACGATTGAAGTTTTTCTTGCTATTGCTCATTGTTTTTAGTTATTATATCTTTGAATAAAACTATTAATTATGATTTTAATTGCAGACGGAGGTTCCACAAAAGCAGATTGGATTGCTTTAGGTAAAGATAAAAATGAATTGTTTAGAACAAGGACTTTAGGATTAAATCCTGCAATTGTTCCTAAAGACGAATTAGAAAATAGAATCATTAATATGTTTGAGCTTATAAATGTAAAAAGTGAAGTTGAAGAAATTCATTTTTACGGAGCAGGTTGTGGTACACCAAAACCAGTTCAGATACTAAAAGAAGTTCTAGAATCTATATTTATCAATGCAAAAGTATATATTGCAGAAGACATGTTAGCTGCTGTGTATGCAGCTACAGGAAAAAACCCAGCTTTAGTTTGTATTCTTGGAACAGGATCTAATAGTTGTTATTATAATGGAACTGAAATGGAAATGTTATCTGCTTCTTTAGGTTATATTTTAATGGATGAAGCAAGTGGAAACTATTTTGGAAAACAATTAATAAAAGATTTTTATTATAAAGAAATGCCAAATGATATAGCTATTAAGTTTAATGAAGAATTTAATTTAGATGCAGATTATATTAAATTAAACTTATATAGAGAACCTAACCCTAATATGTACCTAGCTTCTTTTGCAAAATTTATGTTCGATTTTAAAGAGGAAAAGTATATTAAAGGACTGATTAAAAAAGGCTTTCAAGAGTTTTTTAAATATAGAGTTTTACCTTATAATAAAACTAAAGAAACTCCAATTTACTTTATTGGTTCTATAGCACATTATTTTAGAGATATTTTAGAAAGTATTGCGATTAGTAATAATTTGCAAATAACAGATGTAATTCAAAGACCAATAGACAATTTATTAGAATATCATAAGAATAATATCAATTAATAAAACTTAGTAATCTTTCTAATTGCATACCTCTTGAGCCTTTAATTAATATTGATTGTTGTTCAAGAGGTACTTTTTTAATATATTTTTCTAAATCTGTATAGGATTTAAATTTTTTAAATGAAGTATTTGTTTCGTAAAAAAGTGCCCCTACCAAAAGAATTGTATCAATTTTTAAGTTTTGAGCTAAATTCACAATCTCTTGATGTTCTAATTTACTACTTTCTCCCAATTCAAACATGTCTCCTAAAATAGCAGTTTTGTTCTTTTCTTTTAAAATAGAAAAATTTTCTAATGCAGCCTTCATACTTGTAGGATTTGCATTATAGGCATCTAAAATGATGGTATTAGTATTTTTATTTATAATTTGAGAACGATTATTTGTAGGGAAATAATTTTCGATTGCATTTTTAATTTTATGTAAGTTAATATTAAAATGCGTTCCTATAGAAATTGCTGCTGCAATGTTATTGAAATTGTATTTACCAATTAAATTACTTTGTATATCTGTATTTTTATAGGATAACTTCACAAAAGGGTTTACTTCTAAAAACTGTATACTTTTATCAAAAAACAGTCTGTTACAATCTTTTGTTTTTTCTACTTGTATGTTGTCATTTGGGTTTACAAAAACAGTTTTTTTATGCTCTTTTATATAGTTGTATAATTCACTTTTTCCTTTTATAACACCTTCTATACCTCCAAACCCTTCTAAATGTGCTTTGCCAAAATTTGTAATGTATCCAAAATCGGGTTCGCAAATAGAAGTTAAAAATTCAATTTCTTTTTGATGGTTTGCACCCATTTCTATAATTGCAATTTCTGCATTTGATGTTATAGAAAGTAGTGTAAGTGGTACTCCAATATGATTGTTTAAATTGCCTTTTGTTGCAGTAGTTTTATATTTTTCTGATAAGACACAATTAATTAATTCTTTAGTAGTTGTTTTTCCATTGCTCCCAGTCAACCCAATAACTGGTATTTTTAATTGTTTTCTATGATAGTTTGCTAATTTTTGTAGCGTTGTCAAAACGTTGTCAACAAGAATATATTGATTATTTTTTTTATATGAAGCTTCATCAATAATTGCATATTCAGCACCAAGTTCTATTGCTTTCTCTGCAAATTGATTTCCATTAAAATTATCGCCTTTTAAGGCAAAAAAAAGTGAGTTTTTCCTAATATTTCTAGTGTCTGTATCTACTAAAAAATACTTTTTATAAAGTGAGTAAAGGTCTTCTATGTTCATTTTTTAAATATAAAAAAACCTCATTGTATTTAATACAATGAGGTTATGTTTTTTTAAAAACTATTTTTTATCTACGAGTACTTCTAGCAGTTCTCTTTTTGTAAGTCATTGGGCCAACTTTATCAGAAACACATCTAAAACCAATATAATTAGTTGCCATATATTCTGGTAAATAACGTCTTTGAGCTGGGTCTAACCAATACTCTCTATCAGACCAAGCACCTCCTTTATAAACCCTAGACTGATCACTAATTAATGTAGTTCTCCTTTTAGAATCGTTTATAATAATTTCTCTACCTGTAATAGAATCAAACTGAACAGTTGGTCTTCTTGGAGAGTTGTACATACTAGGATTTGATGCAAACTGATCTTCATCATCATTATAAAACCTAGAAGAGTTTAAATCACCATCGTTAATATTTCTGTTGTCAGAAACTGTAAAGTTTCTTCTAAGAGTAACATCGTCTTTAGTAATTGGTATATATTTTATACTTCCAGGCAATTGTTTAGGAATAATTTTACCATTTGGTAAAGTATCATATTCTACAGCTGCGCCTGCAGAAACATCAGCAATAACAACGTTACCATCTTCATCAATCATTTTTTTAGTAAAAATGTTACCTCTAAAGTAATTGAAATCATTGGCTTCATTGTCTATTATAGGTCTATACACATCTGCTACCCATTCTGCAACATTTCCAGACATATCATACAAACCAAATGCATTTGGTGGGTAAGATTTTACTCTAATAGGTATATCAGAACCATCAGAACTCCACCCAGGTAAACCACTATATTGGCCTTTACCTTGTTTAAAGTTTGCTAATTGGTCTCCTCTAAAACGTTTTTTCTTTTCTCTAGTATACTTTCCATTCCAAGCATATTTTTTTCTACCTCTAATATTATTATACTCTCTATTTTCTATAGTTGCTTTTGCAGCAAACTCCCATTCTGCTTCTGTTGGTAATCTAAATTTAGGACCTATTACACCATCTGCTCTAGTAATTTTTCTTCCTTGAAATGCATTTTTATCTTTTCTTACAGCACCTCTTGTTCTAATTCCTCTTCTATAAATAGTAGTGTCTCCATCAAAAAGTTTAGAATCATCAGCTAAAAATACTTCAGTATCAAAATAATTTCTGATAGTATCCATTGCTAAAATATTTTTAATATATCCTTTATCTATTAGCCTTTTTAAATTAACAGCATCTGTTCTCCATTTGCAGTATTGGTTTGCTTGAATCCAGCTTACACCAACTACAGGATAATCTGCATAGGCAGGATGTCTTAAATAGTTCTCTGTTAGGATATCTGTATTTCCTAAACTTTTTCTCCAAACTAAAGTATCTGGTAAAACAGAACTATAAATATGTTTGTATTTTTCTTCAGATGGTGGAAAAACATCCTTTATATATTGTACATATAAAAAATATTCAGAGTTAGTTACCTCTGTCTCGTCCATGAAAAAAGAACGTACATGTAGTTTTTTTGGAGTTGTATTCCAGTCAAACATTACATCATCTTGAACTTGTCCCATTGTAAAAGATCCTCCTTCTATAGCTACCATACCTAATGGTGCTTCTTGACCTTCAAAAGAATTACCTCTTATGTAGTTACCGTTTTTAGGATTGTTAAACTCTAAACCAGTTAATTTAGATTTACCTGCAGTAGATCTGCTACAGCTAGATATAAGTAGTGCTGTTAATACAACAAAAGAAATTTTTAATATGTTTTTCATTTTCTAAAAGAAAAATATTAGGGTTTTTATTATAGCGATGCAATTTACAATAAATATACTTTCAAGCAAGTAAATTACTAATTTTAACGCATCATTTTTTTGATTATATGTATTCAAACGATTACAATTTAAATTTAGTATAATTTATCTACACAAGTACTAAAATATCTATAAATTATTTGCGTTATTTGAATACGATTATGAAAAGACATTTTTTTTTACTTTTTTTTAGTTTTTTATCACAGCAATTTATAGCGCAAGTAACAACATCTGTTCTTGCAGAAGGAGATTGGTATAAGTTTTCTATTGATACAACAGGAGTGTTTAAGATAGATAAAAATCTTTTACAACAAATAGGAGTTTCTACCAATAACTTAAACCCAAAAAAAATTCATATTTACGGAAATGGTGGGCAGTTATTACCTGAGTTAAATAGTGATTTTAGATATGAAGACTTGCAAGAGAATGCTATTTATATAGAAGGTGAAGATGATGGCGTTTTTAATAATAACGATTTTATACTTTTCTATGGGAAAGGGCCTCATGATTGGGCAGTTAATCCGTCTCAAAAAACAGCGAGACACAGACAAAATATTTACTCTGACGAATCTTATTATTTTATTAAGGTAGATAATAATGATGGTAAAAGAATAGAACCTGCTAGTTCTATTACAACAAATGCAACAACACAAATTACAAAGTTTGATGATTTTACTTTTATAGAAAAAGAAGAAAGAAACTTAATAGCAGCAGGAACTCAGTGGTTTTACAATACAGATTTAAATATAGAAAACAAACAAGATTTTGTAATTCCATTTCCGAATGCAGTTGTTGGAGAAGATATTTCTGTAAGAGTTAGAGGTGTTTCTAATTCTGTTGTATCTTCTGTATTAAATGTAAAAGTAAATGGACAAAGTATATTTGATTTAAATTTTTTCGGAGTAAATCCTGCATCATTAACTAAAGCAAATACATCAGAAAGGGTAGCTAACATTCAAAACAGTTCAAATTCAATAGCAATAAGTTTAGAATATGATAATGGAGGAAATCCTTCTGCAAATACATTTTTAGATTACATAGAAATTGTTGGTAAAAAAGAGCTAATTGCAGAGAATAAACAATTTTCTTTTAGAAGTTTTGAACAGTTTGATGCTACAGGCATTGTAGAATATCAAATAAGAAATGCAAATAATATTTTTCAAATTTGGGATGTATCTGATTATATAAATCCAAAAACGATTGTAAATCAAGATACAGGACCTAACTTTACTTTTAAAGCTGGTGGATCAAACTTAAAAGAATACATTGTTATAGGGCAAACAGATTTTTATATCCCTAAAAGCATTCAAAATGCGAAAGTGGTAAATCAAAATTTACACGGAATTCAAAACGTAAATTATTTAATTGTAACCATTCCAGAACTATCTAATCAGGCTCAAAGATTAGCAGACTATCATCAAACAAACTCTAACTTAACAACAAAAGTAGTTATGTTAGATGCTATTTATAACGAGTTTTCTTCAGGTTCTAAAGATATTACTGGGATTAGAGATTTTGTTAAACATGTATACAGCACCAATACATCACCAGATAAAAAGTTAAAATACATTTGTTTTTTTGGTGATGCTTCTTATGATTATAAAGATAGAATTACTGGTAATAACAATATAGTTCCTGTAAAATTATCTACAAATAGTTTCAATTTAGCATCTTCTTATGTGACAGATGATTATTTTGTGATGTTAGATGCCAATGAAGGTACAATGCTAAGTAATCATACCATAGATGTTGCTTCTAGTAGAATTCCTGTTTCTACAGTTTCTCAAGCAAAAGATGTTGTAGATAAAATTTTATCCTATTACAGTAAAAATAGCATTGGAGATTGGAGAAATACAATAACAATGCTAGCAGATGATATAGATGAGGCAGGAGAAGAAATTCTGCAACAAGGAATAGAAACAATTTCTGATGAAATCAAAAATCAAAAACCTATTTTTAATGTAAATAAAATTTATATAGATGCATTTGTACAACAAAATTCTTCAGGAGGAGAACGTTATCCAGATGTAAATCAAGCCATTAATAATGCTATCGAAAAAGGTACTTTAGTTTTTGATTATTTTGGTCATGGAGGAGAAGATGGTTTTGCTTCAGAAAAAATCTTAGACAAACCACAAATACAATCTTTTAATAATGCAAACACATTACCTTTATTAATAACAGTTACTTGCGATTTTTCAAGATTTGATAATCCCAATAGAATTACAGCAGGTGAGTTAACTTTATGGAATAAACAAGGTGGTGCTGCAAGTATGATTACCACAACTAGAGAAGTTTTTATTAACGTTGGGCAATTATTTAACCAACAATTAATTCGTGTTTTATTAGAATTTAATAACGAAGATTTAACCATTGCAGAATCTTTAGTCAAAGCAAAAAACAACTCTTCAAGCACACAAAAGTTTTTTATTTTTCATTTTGGAGATCCTGCAATGAAATTAGCCATTCCAGAACCAAGTGTAAAAATTACAAAAATGAATGGTAAAGATTTTATTCCTACTCAAATAGATACATTAAAAGCACTCTCTAAAGTTAATTTTGAAGGAGTTATTGTAGATAATGCAAACAATGTATTAAACAATTATAATGGTTCTTTATCAACCACAATTTTTGACAAACCTATAGATAAAGAAACTTTAGACAATGATAATTTTGGAATTAAAATGACTTTTGATACTCAAGATAGTAAACTATTTAGAGGAAAATCTTCTGTAGAAAATGGTGTTTTTAAATTCGATTTTATTGTGCCAAAAGATATAAAAGTGGCTTATGGTAAAGGTAAATTAAGTTTTTATGCAGAAAATGGCGAATCTGATAAAGCTGGAGCTAATTTTGATATTGTTGTTGGAGGTATTAACAAAAATGCTCCCATAGACAATGTAGGCCCAGAAGTACAATTGTATATGAATGATGAATCTTTTATAGATGGTGGTAATACTAATGCTTCACCTAATTTAATAGTGGTTTTATCAGATGCTAGTGGTATAAATACCTCTATAACTGCTGTAGATCATGATATTGTTGGTATTTTAGATGGAGATACTACAAACCCAATCATTTTAAACGATTTCTATCAAACAGAATTAAACGACTTTACAAAAGGAAAAGTTATTTATAAACTTAGAGATTTAGAAGTTGGTCCACACACATTAAAAATAAAAGCTTGGGATACGTACAATAACTCATCAGAAACTACGTTAAATTTCGTGGTTGTTAGTGATGCTATTTTAAATTTAGAAAACGTTTTAAATTATCCAAATCCTTTTGTAAATTACACAGAATTTTGGTTCAATCACAACAAACCAAATGAGCCTTTAGAGGTTCAAATTCAGGTGTTTACTGTTTCTGGTAAACTGGTTAAAACAATTAATAAAAATGTACAAACTACAGGTAATTTAGCAAGAAGTATTACTTGGAATGGCTTAGACGATTTTGGCAACAAGATAGGAAAAGGAGTCTATGTTTATAAGTTAAAAGTAAAATCAACAATTAGTAATTTAATATCAGAGAAATACGAAAAATTAGTAATACTACAATAAAAAGTAGATATTTGTAAAATAAATTAGAATAAAAAAGTCAAATGAAGAAAGTAATATTATGTTTTTTACTTTGTGGTTTTGTAGCGATTAAAACATCAGCACAAACAAATACACAAAATACAGGAGGAATTACAACAGCAACACCATTTTTATTAATTGTTCCAGATGCTAGATCAGGAGGTATGGGAGATATAGGAGTTGCTACAAGTGCAGATGCGTTTTCTATTTTTCACAATCCTGCAAAAATGGCATTCAGTAATAGACAGGTAAAAACAGGAATTACATATTCTCCTTGGTTAAGAAACCTTACAGACGATATTTTTATAGGAAGTGGTTCTTATATGAATCGATTCAATGAAAATGCTGCTTGGGGTGCAGAATTCAGGTATTTTTCTCTAGGTCAAATAGATTTAACAGATAGTAGTGGGAACCCAAATGGTACAATAAATCCTAACGAATTTGTTTTTACGGGATCCTATGCATTAAAATTAAGCGAAACTTTTTCTATGGGAATAGGTCTAAAATACATTCGCTCTAATTTAGCATTTAATGGTACAGCAGGAAATACCTTACAACCAATAAACTCTTTTGCAGTAGATGTTTCTGGATATTACCAGTCTTTAGAAGAAAATTATGGTAATTTTAATGGACGTTACAGATTAGGTTTTAACATTACAAACTTAGGGCCTAAAGTATCTTATACTCCTGGAGAAGAAGATTTTGTGCCAACTAATTTAAAATTTGGTGGAGGTTTCGATTTTATTTTAGATGATTATAATACCATTTCTACTACTGTAGAATTTACAAAATTGCTAGTACCAACTCCACAACCAGATGGTTCTCATGAGAATAAAGGTTGGATAGAAGGTATTTTTAGTTCATTTGGAGATGCTCCAGGTGGTTTTAGTGAAGAAATGAAAGAATTTACGTATGCATTAGGTGGTGAATATTTATATAACAATGCCTTTGCTTTAAGAGCAGGTTATTTTCACGAGAGTCAAGATAAAGGAAATAGACAATACTTTACTTTAGGAGGAGGTTTTAAAACAAATGCGTTAAATATAGATTTATCATATTTAATAAATTCTTCAGATGTAAACAATCCTTTAGAAAACTCTTTACGTTTTTCATTATCTTTTGATTTAGGTGAAGTTTTTGAAGATTTTTAAAAAGTCAGATTTTTTTAGTAAGTTTATAACATTATATAAAAGCAGTCAATTAAGGCTGCTTTTTTTGACTTAAATATTTATATGAGAAAAATCGAAATCTCAGCCAATGCAACACTTTATAAAGATATTTCAGAGCTTTCTTCTGATGATAAAATGTTGATGCATAAAGCAATAGAAGCTAGAGGAAATGCCTATGCACCTTATTCTAAATTTAATGTGGGAGCAGCTTTATTACTAGAAAACAAAGAAATAGTCTTAGGAAATAACCAAGAAAATGCAGCATATCCATCAGGTATGTGTGCAGAAAGAGTTGCAATTTGGAAAGCAGGCTCCTCTTTTCCTGGTGTAAAAATTAAAAAATTAGCAATTACTGCAAGTTCAACAATTTCTAAAGTAGATAAACCTGTAGGACCTTGTGGAGCTTGTAGGCAAACATTATTAGAATTCGAAATCAACCAAAAAGAACCTTTTTCTGTTATTTTTATGGGTGAAGTTGGAGAAGTTATTAAAACAGAATCCTTACTTTCTTTACTCCCTTTTTCATTTGATAGCTCTTATTTATAAATGAAAACAGATATTTCTTCACGCCAAGACATAAAACTCATTATTTCTAAGTTTTATGATTTATTGTTAGATGATAAAATAATGTTACCATTTTTTCAAGATATTGTTGCAAAAAATCATTTAGAAGAACATTTAGAAAGTATTACTAGTTTTTGGAATGATATTTTATTTGATACCAAAACATACTACAGCAATGTAATGCAAAAACATTTAGATAAAAATCAATTTATTAGTTTTAAAAAAGAACATTTTACCATTTGGATGTCGTATTTATTTCAATCTATTGATGCTAATTTTAGTGGGCAAATTGCTGATAATATGAAAGTCAGAGCTACTTCAATAGCAACAGTAATGCAGCTTAAGATGAATGTTTATAAAAAATAAATATTTAATTCTTTAATAAAATCACTATTTATTTACGGTTTGACTTTCCCATTACTATGCATGCATAGTAAATTTAATTTTTAATCTTTACGTACATTTAGGGTATAAACAAACCATTTATGATATCTTCAAGAATTACTGGTACAGGAGCATTTATTCCATCAATAATAAAGACAAATAATGATTTTTTAAATCACGATTTTCTTAATGAAGATGGTTCTACATTTTCATCGGAAAACGATGTAATTATAGAAAAATTTAAAGCAATTACAGGTATAGAAGAAAGGCGTTATGCAAAACCTAACTATACCACTTCAGACTTGGCTTTTTTTGCAGCTCAAAAGGCAATTAAAGATGCCAATATAAATTTAGAAGAACTTAACTATATAATTGTAGCTCATAATTTTGGAGATGTAAAGTCTACAACCAATCAAAGTGATGTATTGCCAAGTATAGCCACAAGAGTTAAACAAAAATTAGGTATTAAAAACCCTAATTGTGTGGCTTACGATATTTTGTTTGGTTGTCCTGGTTGGATTGAAGGTGTAATCCAAGCACAAGCTTTTATAAAAGCAGGAATTGCAGAAAAATGCTTAGTAATTGGCGCAGAAACATTGTCTAGAGTTGTAGATAAACACGATAGAGATTCAATGATTTATAGTGATGGAGCTGGAGCATGTATTGTAGAAAAAACAGATGCACAAGATGCTGGTATTTTAAGCCATGCAACACAAACTTTTGCAAAAGAAGAAGCTTATTTTTTACATTTTGGAAGTTCTTTTAATAATACTGAAGATAAGAATACACGTTATATAAAAATGTATGGTCGTAAAATTTATGAGTTTGCTATTACAAATGTACCAGCAGCAATGAAAACTGCTTTAGACAAAACAGGAGTTGCTATAGATGACGTTAAAAAAATATTTATTCATCAAGCCAATGAAAAAATGGACGAGGCTATTATAAAACGTTTTTACAGGTTATATAAAAAACCAATTCCAGAAAGTATTATGCCTATGAGTATTCATAAGTTGGGTAATAGTTCTGTTGCTACAGTTCCTACTTTATTAGATTTAGTTTTAAAAGGAAAAATAAAAAACCAACAAGTAAATAAAGGAGACGTTATTATTTTGGCTTCTGTAGGTGCAGGAATGAACATTAATGCTATTGTTTACAAATATTAAATTTCTTCAAATTATTACCAATACCTAACGAATTCTAATTCGTGATAAAAAATATGAATTTCAGTATTAAAATTTAATCTGAAATAGTATTTTTGCGCATGCAACAACACAACGTACTTATTTTAGATTTCGGTTCGCAATACACACAATTAATTGCGAGAAGAGTTAGAGAATTAAACATTTATTGTGAAATTCATCCTTATAATCATCCTCCAAAAAATCAATCAGAATTTAAAGCTGTAATTCTATCAGGAAGCCCAAATTCTGTAAGAGGAGAAAATGTTTTACATCCAGATTTAACTGAAATTAGAGGAAAAAAACCTGTTTTAGCAGTTTGTTATGGTGCACAATATTTGGCACATTTTTCTGGTGGAAAAGTAGCGCCATCAAACACAAGAGAATATGGTAGAGCAAATTTATCGTATTTAAAAAATAATGAAACTTTTTTTGAAAATATTTCTGAAGGTAGTCAAGTTTGGATGAGTCATTCAGATACTATTAAAGAATTGCCAACCAATGGCACGCTTTTAGCAAGTACAAAAGATGTAGAAAATGCTGCCTATAAAATAGAAGGCGAAGAAACGTATGCAATTCAATTTCATCCAGAAGTATACCATTCTAAAGACGGAAAACAGCTGTTAGAAAATTTTTTAGTTAAAATAGCAGGAGTTGCACAAACTTGGACTCCAGATTCTTTTGTAGAAAGTACTGTAGCAGATATTAGAGAAAAAGTAGGGAAAGACAAAGTAGTTTTAGGGCTTTCTGGAGGTGTAGATTCTACTGTAGCAGCAGTTTTATTAAACAAAGCAATTGGAGAAAACTTATATTGTATTTTTGTTAATAACGGACTTTTAAGAAAAAATGAGTTCAAAAGTGTATTAGCTCAATACGAAGGAATGGGATTAAACGTTAAAGGTGTAGATGCATCTGCACGTTTTTTAAAAGCTTTAGAAGGAGTTACAGATCCTGAGAAAAAAAGAAAGGCTATTGGGAATGCATTTATAGAGGTTTTTGATGATGAAGCTCACAAAATTACAGACGTAACTTGGTTAGCACAAGGTACAATTTATCCAGATGTAATTGAGTCTGTTTCTGTAAATGGAGGACCATCTGCAACTATTAAAAGTCATCATAATGTAGGAGGTTTGCCAGATTTTATGAAATTAAAAATTGTAGAACCTTTAAAAATGATTTTTAAAGATGAAGTTAGAAGAGTAGGAGCATCTATGGGAATAGATCCAGAACTTTTAGGACGTCATCCTTTTCCAGGGCCTGGTTTAGGAATTCGTATATTGGGAGATATTACTGCTGAAAAAGTAAGAATTTTACAAGAAGTAGATGCTATTTTTATCAACGGATTAAAAGAAGATGGTTTGTATGACAGGGTTTGGCAAGCAGGAGCTATGTTATTACCTGTAAATTCTGTAGGAGTGATGGGTGATGAAAGAACTTATGAAAAAGTAGTTGCATTAAGAGCTGTAGAAAGTACAGATGGAATGACTGCAGATTGGGTAAATTTGCCTTATGAATTTTTGCAGAAAACATCTAATAAAATTATAAACAATGTAAAAGGTGTAAATAGAGTAGTATATGATATTAGTTCTAAACCACCTGCAACAATAGAATGGGAATAAAGTATATGAAACACGTTAAATTTTTTGTTATTCTATGTATTTTAACGTTTACCATTTCTTGTGGTCAACAAAAAAAATACGTTCAATATAAAGTAAAAGAAGGAGAAACCATAAGAACCATAGCTAAGAGATTAGATATGAAAACAAAGGATTTATTGCGTTTGAATCCTGATGTTGGTAGAAGACCAGAAGCAAATACAGTAATTGTTATCCCAAATAAAAAAATGAAAACTACAGATACATCTGTAGTTGATAAGAATGTTGTAGATGAGAATACAAAAGAAATAAAAGAAGATGTAACCAACACTGACACCAAATTAATATCAGAAAAAGAAAAACAAAGAAATCTTCTTATAGAAGAATTAGAGAAAAAATATAAGATTCATATTGTAAAAAAAGGAGATAATTTCTTTAGACTTACTCGTTTTTATAATGTTACTAAAGATGAGTTGATTGCTCTAAACCCAGAACTCTCTGAAGGGTTAAAACTAAATCAAATTATAAAAATAGTACCCATAGAAGAAGTTTTTGAAGAAGATGATTTTTTATATAAAGATGAAATAGAAGAAGGTATTTCTATAAAAGCTGCTTTAATGTTGCCATTTAGAGCCAATAATTTAGACAGTTTAAGCGCTCAAAAAATCTTTTCAAAAAGTAGGTTGGCAAATATTGTTACAGATTTTTACATGGGAGCAGAAATTGCAATCGATTCTCTTAGAGATCAAGGTATAGAAATTAATTTAGATGTTTATGATACTGGAGATAATAGTACAAAAATAAAAGATATTGTTGCAAACAATAATTTAAATGATAACGATGTAATTATTGGGCCACTGTATTCTGAAGAAGTGCAGTTTTTGGCAGATAAGGTAAAGGTACCTGTTGTGTTTCCTGTATATTCTAAAAGACAATCAGAATTTTCTTCTAGAAGAATTGTAAAGACATCACCCAATAAAAAATTGTTTCGAAAAAAACTATTGGATTATATTGAAGAGAATTTTCATGATGGAAATATTATTGTAATTGGTGATGGTAAAAGCGATTCAAATTTCAACTCTAAGCAAGTAGAAAATATTTTAGAATCTCATGACTCTATTAATAATGTAACAGTAGTTATTCCAGAAAAAGGATACATTAAAAGAGAAAAAATTACAGATGCACTAAAACCTAATTTCAATAATATTGTAATCATGACAACTGATGATAATGTAATTGTTGCAAGCGCAATTAATAGTCTAATTAGTTTGCCTGAAGACGTTACAGTAAGTGTTTTTACTTTTGATAGAGTAAGTGCCTACAACAAAATTGATAATTTAAAATTAGCAAAGATTGGATTTACGTATGTAAGTGATGAATATATTAGAGAAGATTCTTACAAAGCAAAAGTATTTAACCAAAAATATTTAGAGAAAAACGGAGCTTTACCTTCTTTTTACGCTACAAAAGGATTTGATGTTACTTACGATATTTTAATGCGATTGGCATCAGGAAAATCTTTAAAATCTACTTTTGATGAAGGATATTCTTATAGATTAGAAAGTAAGTTTGACTATACAGATAAAATATTTAAAATTACTGAAAATAAAGGATTGTTTATCATTAGGTACAATCCAGATTTAACTTTAACAAGAATTAAGTAGTTTTAAACGAGACATAAAAAAAATCCGATGAAATAATTTTTCATCGGATTTTTTTTGTGAATTAAAACGAAAAATTAAATCTTTTTCATTTGTTGTTTCATCATTTGCATTTGCTCTTTTAACATCCCATGTTTATCTAATTTTTTAGCTTCTGCCATTAAATTTGTAGCTTCACGTTTACGTCTTTTGGTCATTGCTATTCCAGCTAATTGTAATTTAGCCATTGCTAAATCATGATCCATAGATAAGCCCAACTTTACAGCTTTTCGCAAATATTTTTCTGATTGTGTAATGTTTGTTTGACTTAAAATAATACCATGTAAGTAGTTGTAATAACCTTGTTGTTTTACAGTTAAAGCAGCTTCAGGATTTTTTATATATCCTAACCATTTTTTTGTGCCCTCAAAATTTTGCTTACGCAATTGTAAAAAAGCCATTAAAATAAACTCGTTTTTAAAATACAATAACACAAAAATTCCAGCTAAAAGTAAGATAGAAATTCCATTCATTATATTTCCTTGACTAAATTGAAATATTGCCCAACCTGTAATTAAGACTGCTAATGCTAATTTTATATTTTTATGAAACATAGTTGTTTTTCTTTATTTATAATGAAGTGCAAAAATACATTTTAATATGAAAATACCTATTGAGGCATACATTACTTTTTATAATATTTTTGATTTTTAAAATGCGCTAAGGTTCCTAAAATTACAAGAAAACCTATAGAGTAGTAAACAGAACTTGGGGTAATTACTCTATCACCACTTGCATAAGAATGTAAGCCAGATAAGTAAAAATTTACGCCAAAAAATGTCATCATAATAGAGTAGAAAGCAATAATAGACCAAAGATTAAAAGTAAATCTACCTCTTAAACCAGGAATTAAACGCATGTGTAAAACAAAAGCGCAAACCATAATAGAAATTAAAGCCCAAGTTTCTTTGGGGTCCCAACCCCAATAACGTCCCCAACTTTCATTTGCCCACATTCCACCAAGAAAGTTACCTATAGTTAGCATTATTAAACCAATGGTTAAAGCCATTTCATTAATAATTGTAATTTCTTTAATATTAATTTCCATTTTTTCTTTGTTTTTATCATTGGTAAAAACCATTAGAAATAAAGCAAATACACCTAAAATCATTCCTAAAGCAAAAGGACCATAACTAGCTACAATAATAGAAACATGAACCAACATCCACCAAGAATTTAACACAGGTTGTAAATTTGCAATCTCTGGATCTAACCAATTTTGATGTGCAAATGCTAAAATAATTGCAGTTAAAAATGTGGTGGCTCCTACTGTTAATTCAGATTTTCTACCAAAAGCCAATCCAAAAAGCATTAAAGACCAAGCAACATAATTAATAGCTTCATAAGCATTACTCCAAGGAGCATTACCACTAATATACCAACGCATTCCAAGACCTGTTGTTTGAAGCAGAAATAAAATACCTGCAATTCCGATAAGCGTTTTTACAGTAATATTTACCCATTTTTTAGTGGAAAATATTTTAAAAAAAACAAATACAATTAGGAAAAAACTTAAAATGCCATAATACATTGCCAATTTAGAAAATGGCTGAATTTTATTATAAGCAATTTCTAAATCTATTTTATCTTCTGATGGATAAACTGCAGCACCATATTTCTTTTGATATTTTTTAATTCCATCTAAAATCTGGTTGGCTTTAGTATAATCATTTGTTTTTTTAGCACTTTGCAAAAGTTGAATGTAAAGAGGCAACAATTTAGGAACATAAGCAGAATCTGCAGTTTTAATCAATTTTTTAGAGGCATTTAACTCTAATTGCGAAACCCAAGTATTATTTTCATCATTAGGAATAGGGTAGATGCGTAAAACACTTCCACTTAAAGCCCCAGAAAACAACCAAATTCTTCTCCCTATTTTTACTACATCTTTTTCAAATTTACTCTGTATGTTTTTCTTTTGTGCTTCTGCAATGTAACTATCTATTTTAGAAGCTCCTCTAGTATCATAAAAATCTGATAAACGTGCATATTTTGCATCTTTAGCAACTCCCAAAATTTCTCTAATTTCTGTATTACCTTTTTCTAAATACACTATAGGCACTTCAAACCAAAGTCTAGGGTTTTCTATAATAGATAATAAAACTTGGCTAGACTCTAAGTTTTTAAAGCTATTGGTATTACTTACTTTTCTAACCAATTCAGATGCAAAAGTATGTGCAGGTTTCATTCTTCCTCCAGCATCTTGTATAATTAATCTATTAAAATTTTCTGCATGATTGGCATCTACTAAATTGGCTTGTAAAATAGAATCTACTTGTTGGTCTGTAATTTTATTTGGTAAATGATTGTTGTGCTGTGCAAAACTAAAGCTAGAAAGAAATAATGCTGCTACAACAGACATTGTTAATTTCTTTTTTCTGATTTTTTTCAGTCCTTTTTTTAAATCATCAAAACGTGTGTTTTTGGCAAATAAGATGCAAATTAGTCCTGTATATAGAAGAGAATATCCTAAATAGGTTAAAAAAGTTCCTAAAAAATCATGGTTTACAGATAAATGTGTTTCTTCTGTTGGACCAGATAAATCGTAACTAGATTGGAAAAATTTATACCCTTTATGATCTAAAATATGATTCATATAAATACGATAATCAAACGTTTCTTTAGGGTCTATTACAGTTACTTCACTTGCATAAGAAGCTGCGTTTTCAGAACCTGGATATTTTTCTAATTGAAAATCATTTAGTTTTATAGAAAAAGGAGTTTCTAAAATTTTTGCACCATATAACATTCTAAAATTTAAACCTCCTACTTCTATTTGTTTAGAGCCTTGAGAGTTAAATTTACCACCTGTTAATTCTACTCTTTTAGTATCTCCATTACTTTTTACATCAACAACAATAACATCTAATTTCTTATCATCTTTTGGTCCAGAAACAGTTTTCATAACTCCTTTACTTGGGTATTGAGGTACTACAAATGGCAAACCAGCAACATTATACAAAGCACGTAAATTAAAAGCTTGTATACTATCTTTGGTAATAGTTCCTTCTTTTCTAGATGCCATTACTTGATAAACACCATCAGATTTTGTGCTAATTTTTAAAGAGTCGTTTCTTTTAAAAATGTTGATAGATGCATTTTTATCTTTTGTATTATAACCAACTAAAATATTATGAATATTTTGTACAGTTCCAGATTTTATATAATGTTCATGTCTGTTTCCACTAGAAGATTCTACTAAAAATAGATGCTCAATTCCGTTTTCATCTGCGACTAATTTTTTTTCAGCCCATGGTATGTAGTCTACCAATTCAAAACTAAAATCTTGTTCTATATCACCAGTTTTAAAATTATCTGCATAAGACCAAGAATTTTTACCCCAAGCAGAAAGTAATAAAGGTTTATTTATTTCTGGTTTTTGAACCTTTCCATTATCTACAATCGCATTTAAATAAGTTGTTTCCGATAAAAATTGGTTGGTAGTTTCTCCCTCATTAATAAGCATTAATCCTTCATAACCAATATAACGTGTAACACCAGCACCAACTAAAATGAATAAAAACGCAGCATGAAACATTAAAACTGGCCACTTTTCTTTTCTATACAATCTGTATCTAAAAATGTTTCCAAAGAAATTTATAACAAAGAAAACCATAATCAACTCAAACCACCAAGCATTGTAAATAAGTGCTTTAGAAGTTTGTGTACCAAAATCGTTTTCAATAAAAGTGGCTACTCCCATTGCAGTTGCAAAAAGAATAAACAAAAATGCCATTAAACGTGTAGAATAGAGAAAGTTAAATATTTTTTTCATCTGAAAAAAGTGCGTTTTAAAAGAGTTACAAATTTAAGTATAATAGCACAAATAATCTTGTAAAGAGCGGTATATTTAGGTGTTAAAATTATTAAAACAAAAAAATATATATGCCAGAATTTCATGTTATTCCTAAATCTATAAAAACAGAAGTAGAAAAAGCACTTTCTTACTACCCTGAGTTAAAACATTGTAAGATTGTTTTTAAATTTAAAAAGAACATTAAAAAATCTACTATGCAAGCTCAGCCTACATTTGATAGTTTTTTTAAAACTAGAAAACATAGGAGTTACCAAATTTTAATTAGCGAAAAATTTAAAATTGCCAATAAAGAATTCTCTACAAGAGATATTCCTTCAGATATTTTTATTGGATGGATTGGTCATGAATTAGGGCATATTATGGACTATCAAAAAAGAAGTAAACTCAATTTAATTTGGTTTGGAATTAAGTATCTTCTTTTTGATAATCATATTATAGAAGCAGAGCAAACCGCAGATAAATATGCTATTGAACATAAAATGGAATATTATATTTTAAAAACGAAAGACTTTATTTTAAATAACGCAGACATCTCAGAAACATATAAAAAACGAATTAAACGTTATTATTTATCTCCTGAAGAAATTATGGTTTTAATTGAAGATAGAGATAAGTTAAAAGAAGTTATAGGTTAAGAAAAATATGAAGAATATTGCAATTGTTGGTTTTGGTCCAAGAGGTTTGTATGCTTTAGAGTGTTTTTGCGAAGCAATACAAAAAGAAAATTTAAAAAAATTTTCTATTACCATTTTTGAGGCAAGAAAAGAGTTAGGAACAAGTTTTGTTTGGCATACAAAACAACCAGATTTTAATTGGGTTAATATCTCTGAGAGAGGTTTACAAAAATTACAAGGCAGAAAAGAAATAATTATTAGAGGTAAAAAATTAATCGCTTTTCCTTCTTACCATCAATGGAATACAGAAAATTATAGTGTTAGAAATGATGTAGATACATTTCCGCCAAGAAATAAAATTGGAAAATATTTAAACGAGAGAAGTCAAAGTATTGTTCAGTTTTTAGTTGATATAGATTTACTTACTGTTCAAAAATCACACATCACAGAAATTACACTAAAAAATGATAAAATAAAGCTAAAAAATTTAAATAATCAGGTTTTTAATTTTGATGAGGTTGTGCTTACTATTGGTCATCAACCTACAAAAATTGATGAAGATATTGTAACGTTTAGAACACAATCTTTCGAGAATAATTGTGTTGTTTTAGAAGAAACTTACCCAACAGAAAATATTGTAAAAGATTCTTTTGATACGACTGATAAAACCATTGCAATTCGTGGTTTGGGTTTAGCTATGATAGATGCTGTAAGAGCATTAACTATTGGTAAAAATGGTGAATTTAAAACAGTAAATATTGATAAAAACAGGGTAGAATTTAAAAGTAATAATACTATTCCTAAAAAAATAGTTCCTTATTCTTTAGATGGTTTACCAATTGTACCCAAACCTTTGAATATAGATTTAGATAATCAATTTAAAGTTTCTAAAATACAATTACAAAAAATTGAAAACACAATTACAGCAATTGCAAAAGGAGAGAAAATAACAAACCCTATTGATTTATTTATTGAAACAATTGCAGATATTGGTGCAGATGTTTATTGTTGTTTAAAAAATAAAAAATCAGGTAAATTCTCTAAAGAAGCTATTAAAACGATTTCTGAAAAATGGTTGAAAGACAATTCTTACACTCACCAAACAATACAACCTACAAATATTGAGACTTTAGAAATTATAAAATCTTTTGCTAGCATGGCTTGTGGAGATGTACAAATTACTTTAGATTATTGTTTAGGTCAAGTGATTAGGCATTGTCAACCTACCTTATATAAAGCGTTTTCACACACAGCTATAGATGAAGAAATTATTGCCAATATAATAGCATTTGATGAAAAAATGAAACGCTATTCTTATGGGCCACCAGTAGAAAGCATGCATCAATTAATTGCTTTGGCAGAAGCAGATATTCTTGATTTTAGATTTGTAAATAACCCCAATATTTTATTTATAAATGATGGTTGGGAGTTTAAAAAAGAAAACCAATCTATAAAAATACATGGTATTATAAATAGTGTATTGAGCTCACCAAAATTATTGGAAGTAACCTCTCCCTTAATACAGAATTTACTAAAAGACAATTTAATAAACCCTATACATTCTAAATTAGGTGTGCATACTCAAAAAGACGGCATTATTTTAAATTCTAATGAAGATAAAATTGCGAATATTGCAGTTTTAGGAAGATTGGCAAAAGGAAGCGTAATTGGCGTAGATGCAATTTTAGAGTGTTTTGGACCAAGAATTAAAGATTGGGCAAAAGGTTGTGTAAGTAGGCTATAACTTTGGTTGTTTCTCACTTAAATATTTCCAATAACGTTTAGGAACGTGCCTAACATGTAGTTTCATGTTTTTACGTTCTTTAATGTTTGTGGCACTAAAGTAATCTTGCCAAAGCTTTTGGAAATCGAATTCTTCTTCCGCGAAAAAATTAGAATCTGTTTTAGAAAAGTCGAAATTTTTAGGAAAATCCAGGTGTATAATTTCTAACTGATGTAAATCATAAAATAAGCCATAACCTCTTTTTATATCATATATTATCCATTTTTGGTCTGCATATCTACTTTTAAAATGTTTAGAAATAAGTGGTAATACATTAAAATCTGGCTCTATATTTGCAAAGTAAATATTGTCTTTAGTGAGTTTAAATCTTACAAAAGCTTCCATTCTGTGCTTTTCTCTACTAACATTTTTTGCTATTTGCGAAGTTTTTAAAATACTAGAATGTGTAAAATCGTTTTCAACATTTAGTAAACTTTTAAAAATATAAATAATGTAGTTTGCTAAAATATTTTCTATACCTATTATTTCACTTAAAAAAGCATAATAAATTCTGGAGCAGGTTAAAGATGTAGTTTTTTTCTTCAATCCTTTCCAAACTCGGTCTGCATTATCTTTGATGGTAGGTATATTTTCGTTTTCCGAAAAAATATTCTCTTGTACTAAAAATGTATTCTGAATTGTAAATTTTTCTAATTTATAGTCGAAAATATAGAAAATGCAGCTTAAAAAACCATCAAAAGAACCGTCATAAATTAAATTTTTTTCTTTCATTTTAAGAAAACAAATTCAATTGCGGACTTAACAATTTATCATATTTACTGGAAGAATTTCTTAAAATAAGTGCTTTTAATTTTTCTGCGGATAAATCTCTTCTTTCAAAAAGATTGCTATCACACACTAAAAAATATTGAGCTCTATTAAAAGCAATTCCTATTTTCTTTAAATGATCCCAATTCAATTTTCTGTATTTTCTTGCCATTAATATTTTACCTACAGATTTCATGCCCACTCCAGGAATTCTAGCCAACATTCTTTTGCTTGCCTTGTTTACATCTATAGGGAATTCATGTAAATTTCTAAGAGCCCAACTTAATTTTGGGTCGATGTCTAAATCTAAATTTTGATGATTTAAGTTTACAATTTCATTGGTTTGAAAACCATAAAAACGCGTCAACCAATCTGATTGATACAGCCTATTTTCACGCAACATAGACACTTCACTACCAATATTGGGCAAACGATTGTCATAACTAATAGGAACATAACCCGAAAAATAAACGCGTTTTAAATTATAATTTTTATAAAAATGTTCTGATGTTTTTAAAATCTGAAAATCATTTTCGCCACTTGCCCCTACAATCATTTGTGTGCTTTGACCTGCAGGAGCATATTTTGGTGTACTTTTTATAATTTTCTTTTCTGACTTATATTGAATGATTTCTTCTTTAACCTTGTTCATAGGTTTTATAAAATCATCAAAATTTTTATCGGGAGCTAAAAGTTTTAAACCAGATTTTGTTGGGATTTCTATGTTTACACTTAACCTGTCTGCATACAAACCTGCTTCACGCATTAATTCGTCTGATGCTCCAGGAATGGATTTTAAATGAATATAGCCATTAAAATTTTCTTCTAAACGCAGTTTTTTGGCAACAGCCACCAAACGTTCCATAGTATAATCTGCACTTTTAAAAATACCAGAACTTAAAAACAAGCCTTCTATATAATTTCTTCGGTAAAAATTGATGGTTAAATCTACTACCTCTTGTACTTTAAAAGCGGCTCTTTTTACATCATTACTTTTTCTAGTAACACAATAAGCACAATCAAAAATACAATAATTTGTTAGCAATATTTTCAACAAAGAAACACACCTACCATCTTCTGTATACGAATGACAAATTCCTATTCCTGTAGCATTTCCCAGACCTTTATTTGTATTGGCTCTTTTGCTTCCACTTGAGGAACAAGAAACATCATATTTAGCAGCGTCTGCTAATATTTTTAGCTTTTCTAAAGTTCTGTCAAAAGACATAAGTTATTGATATGTAATGTTTTTTTGTTAATTTTTTTTTGAAGAAAAAGTAATGTAAGTTACGAAATTATTACAGTATTTCTTGACTGAAAAATAACATTTAACACTTCTCAAAAAGCAATATTTTTTAATTCTAAAAATTGTTATTTTATGGTTTTGAGTGAGTGCGTTAGGGATTGAAATGGCATCCTTTTTATGCTTAGTTTAATGGAGATTAGTAGCTTTTAAATTCGATTGTTTTTTTGAAAGAACAGATGCTGAACTAAATTCAGCATAAAAAGATATAATGGAAAGCCCGTTAAAACGCCCAAATAAAAATTTTTAAAATAAAACTAGCTATTCACAAATTCTTCCCACTCTGCAAATTTATCTTCTTTCATAACACGTTCCATTTTTACTTGTCCGCCTTTTTTCTTGTTTTTATCACTCCATTCGTGAAATTTTTCTACAGGAATTAATTGTACTTTAACACCTTTTAAAGCTTTACTTCTGGCAACTTTGTAATTTTTATTAGCCTCTTTTAAAAAGTTATCTAAAGCAGTTGCCACTTCTTCTTCGTCTTTTTTTAAATCGGTTCCTAAATACCAAGAATGATAAAATTCGCCATCTTCAAAACGTTTTGCACATATTGTATATTCTGGGATTAATGTATCGAATTTTTCTTCTAAACTTTTAATAGCATCATCCATTTTATTAACAGATAATTGCGAACCTACTGTGTTTAAAAAGAATTTGGTACGTCCTGTAATTTTTATTTCGGCTCTTTCTACATCTGTAAAAGCAATCGTATCTCCAATTAAATAACGCCAAGCACCAGAAACTGTACTTATAATTAAGATATAATCTTTGTTTGGTTCTACTTCTTGTAAAGTATAAGCAGGTGCGTTTTGTTTTAAAGAACCATCTTCATTTATAAAATCGGGATTCATAGGTACAAACTCGAAGTAAATTCCGTTTTCGGTATTTAATTGCATAGCGTCTGTTTCTGGGCGAACTTGTGTTGCAATGTAACCTTCTGAAGCTAAATAGGTATCTATTACTGTAACTGGTTTTCCTAAAAGTGCTTTGAAACTTTTTTCATAAGGCCCAAAAGCAACACCTCCAGAAGTATACACTTGTAGGTTTGGCCAAATTTCGTGTATGTTTTCTAAATTATGATGTTCTATAACCTTCTGTAACATTAACTCTATCCAAGCAGGAATGCCACTTAATGCACCAATATCCCAAGTTTTGGCATTTTCTGCAATGTGTTGTACTCGTTCATCCCAATCTTCTATTTTTGCAATTTCTTCTCCTGGTTTGTAATATCCTTTAAACCAAAAAGGGATGTTGCTGGCACTAATTCCGCTAATTTCACCTTCTAAATGGTCGTTTTTTTCTTCTAAATCTGTAGAGCTTCCTAACATCATAATATCTTTCTCGAAGAAATCTGCAGGTAAATCGAAATTACTTAGAGATGTAACTTGTTTAATACCAGAGCTTTTTATGGCATTAATCATTTCGTCTGTTACAGGGATTCTTTTGCTCGATTTTCCTGTGGTTCCAGAACTCAATGCAAAATAGGAGGGATTTCCAGGCCAAGTCACATTTTCTTCTCCATTGTGTAATTTGTGCCACCATTCTTTATCGATACTATTATAATCGAAATAAGGGACTTTATCTGAAAATGTTTTTTGAATAGATTCTGAATTTAAAATCTTTTCAAATTGATATTTTTCTCCAAATTGAGTTTCTTTAGCAGTTTCCAACAAGTTTTTTAAAACTTTTTCTTGTGCTTCTATATGATTTGTTTCTGAAGAAATGGTATCTGTTAAATTGATAATTCCTTTTATAATATTTCCTAAAATTGCCATTGGTTGTATTTTTACACAAAGATGGCTTGAGATAAATTATTATTTTAACTCGAATGATTTTTTGGTTGATGCGATTAAGAAATAATGAGGTTTTTGCTAATGTTTTTGTATATGGTTTCTTGTGTGGTTAAGCACTGAAATTAGCAAATAAATCACAGATAGAAAGTCCGCGAGACTTCAGTAAGTAGGCTTTTACTAGATTTTTTTTACATTGTGTTGGTAGTAATAATTATTTATGTGTCATTATAAAATTCAAAACACCTTGATACATAAGATTTACTTGCTCAATTTTGTATTCATCATATTTTCCGTGAGCAGCTCTATTTCTCAAATCAAGCCAAGCTGTAACATTTTTTTGCTCTAAAATTCCGTAAGCATCCACTTTTACAAGTTCAGCATTTAATAAGTTCGCTTTTTTAGGTATTAAATTTCCAGCTTTCTCAAATTCTATTGGAACAGAATAATTTCTACACAAGAGTCTCAAATGTTCCTCTAAAGTTGAGCCAATCATTACTGCAGCTGGATCTTTATATTTATGGTCAAGTAAATGTTTACTCATATCTAAAAAGTCTGCAAAAATTTCAGACGAGACTAATTGTTTTAATGAAATCAACCAATCATTTTCTATTTCACTTTTAATTGCTAGTAGTATATTAATTCCTATTTTGGTTTTATCTAATCCATCACCTTGAACTTGAGTATTGAAATTCTTATAATATGGATGATCTTCTCCATATAGATTAGATATGAATGATAATGAAGCAGTTCTAAATCCCATTTGTAATCCTGAATCTACAGCATCACCAAACATTTCATAATATCGTTTTGTCTGCAATACTTTTTGTCCTTGATTTAGTAGGAAATCTATTCTATTCTTTAAGTGATCTTTATTCATTTGAGTTTTATTACTGCCAGCGTATTCTCGTATATAACCGAGTATAAATTAATTATATACGAAGTTAGTAAAAGTTACTTAAAAATAATTTTAGAAACAAACTAAATTACTCTACGACACTATCTATCAGAATAGTTAGTAAATCTATAGCTGCTTGTGCAATTTTAGTTCCTGGACCAAAAACACCAACTGCACCTGCATCAAATAAAAATTGATAGTCTTGTGCAGGAATTACACCACCTACAATAACCATAATATCTTCTCGTCCGTATTTTTTTAATTCAGCAATAACTTGCGGGACTAAAGTTTTGTGACCAGCAGCCAAAGAAGAAATTCCTAAAATATGTACATCGTTTTCTACAGCTTGTTTTGTGGCTTCTTGTGGAGTTTGAAATAAAGGACCTATATCTACATCAAAACCTAAATCTGCATAACCAGTTGCTACCACTTTTGCACCTCTGTCATGACCATCTTGCCCGAGTTTGGCAATCATAATTCTTGGACGTCTACCTTCTAATTCTGCAAATTTATCTGCTAGTTTTGTTGCTTTTTTAAAGAGTTTATCGTTTTTTATTTCTTTACTATACACACCAGAAATGGTTTTAGTTACGGCTTTATGTCTGCCAAAAATAATTTCTAAAGCATCAGAAATTTCACCTAATGTGGCTCTATTTCTAGCTGCTTTTACAGCTAAATCAAGTAAATTTCCTTCTTTAGATTTTGCAGCATTGGTTAAAGCTACTAAAGATTTTTTAACTTCTTGTGTATTTCTTTCAGATTTTAACTTCTCTAAACGTTCAATTTGAGATTTTCTTACAGCTTCATTATCTACTTCTAAAATATGAAGCGGATCTTCTTTTTCTAATTGATATTTATTAACACCAACAATAACATCTTGTCCACTATCTATTCTAGCTTGTTTAATTGCAGCAGCTTCTTCTATTCTTAATTTTGGGATTCCTTTTTCAATGGCTTTTGTCATTCCCCCTAAATCTTCTACTTCATTAATTAGTTTCCAAGCCTTGTTTGCAATTTCTTCTGTTAATTCTTCTACATGATAACTTCCAGCCCAAGGATCTACAGTTTTGGTAATATGTGTTTCTTGCTGCAGATAAATTTGTGTATTTCTTGCAATTCTTGCAGAAAAATCTGTAGGTAGTGCAATGGCTTCATCTAGTGCATTTGTATGTAGACTTTGTGTGCCTCCAAATGCAGCAGCCATAGCTTCTATTGTAGTTCTGGCAACATTATTAAAAGGATCTTGTTCTGTTAAGGACCATCCACTTGTTTGACAATGTGTTCTTAAAGCCAAAGATTTTGGATTTTTTGGATTGAATTGCTTTACAATTTTTGCCCATAACATTCTTGCTGCTCTTAATTTTGCAATTTCAGTAAAATGATCCATACCAATTGCCCAGAAAAATGACAATCTTGGTGCAAAAGCATCAATATCCATTCCTGCTTCAATTCCTTTTCTAATATATTCTAAACCATCAGCTAAAGTATAAGCCAACTCAATTTCTGCAGTTGCTCCAGCTTCTTGCATGTGATAGCCAGAAATAGAAATCGAATTGAATTTTGGCATATTTTTGCTAGTATATTTAAAAATATCTGCAATAATTTGCATGGATGGAGAAGGAGGGTAGATATACGTGTTACGTACCATAAACTCCTTTAAAATATCGTTTTGTATGGTTCCAGAGAGTAATTCTGGTGCAACTCCTTGTTCTTCAGCAGCCACAATATAAAATGCTAAAATGGGTAAAACTGCTCCATTCATAGTCATAGAAACCGACATTTTATCTAAAGGAATTTGATTAAACAATACCTTCATGTCTTCTACAGAATCTATGGCAACACCTGCTTTACCAACATCTCCTTGCACACGTTCATGGTCAGAATCGTAGCCTCTATGAGTTGCTAAATCAAATGCAACAGACAATCCTTTTTGACCTGCTTCTAGATTTCTTCTGTAAAAAGCATTACTTTCTTCTGCTGTAGAAAAACCAGCATATTGCCTAATTGTCCAAGGTCTTCTTACGTACATTGTACTATATGGACCTCTTAAATTTGGAGCGATTCCTGCAACAAAACCTTCATGATTAAATGATTTTTTTACTTGAGATGTATTTTTTTTAATTTTTATATGTTGCGTATTTTTTCTAGTCATTATCTATGTCTTCTTCTTCTAACTTCATCATATTGTACAACTTCGTGCCAATATTTTTAGACTCAATTTTCTTTTTGCTAATTCTTGAGTAACTTTTATAAATATAAAATAAACATATTGTACCACATATAATTACACCTGCTATTATAAAGTTTACAATGTTTCCAAAAGAAGAGTGAAATTTGTCTTCTAAAAAGTAAAGTGAGATAATTGTAAATAGAATAAAACCAATAATATAAGTTGGGAGCTTTTTTTTAATACTTACAATTTCTTTTTTTACTTCCTTTTGTTTTTGCTGAAGGCTTGCTATTTCTTTATTTTTTTTCATTCTCACAGGTCTTAAAGAATCTCATTATCTAATCGTTCTTTTTCAGAAGATTCAGAAATTCGATTTTTATTTATGGGGACAACTAATGTTTTTATATTTCTTTGCTTTACAAAAGGATACAATTGTATGTTATGCTGCATTTTATCTTTTGGGTTTTGTTGTAAATTAGAACCTAAAAGTAGTAGTTCTTTTTTGTAAAAAAGCTCTTTGTCTTTGCTATCGTTTTCTTTTATTTTTTTTTGTATTACTCCTTCTTTTAACTGTTTTAAAAATCCACCACTTTTTTCTATTTGTTTAAAAACAACGAGTGCTTTTTCTGCAAGCTGCTCTGTTAAAGATTCTATATAATAGGAGCCTTCTGCAATTTGGCTTGCATTTTTAAAACCACTTTCTTGTTGTAAAATTAACAGTTGATTTCTTGAAATACGCTCTCCAAATTCGTTTGATTTTTGATAGATTGTATCATAAGAAACATTAGCAATGGTATTTGTGCCTCCTAAAATAGCACTCATACACTCTGTTGTGGTTCTTAGCATGTTTACATTGTAATCATATAGTGTTTTGTTACGCAAACTTGGTTTTGTGAAAATATGCGCTTCTAAATTGCTAATACTATATACATCAAGCAATGAAGACCATAAAAGCCTGAAAGCTCTTAATTTAGCAATTTCGAAAAAATAATTTCCACCAACAGCAAAAGTAAAATGGATTTTAGAGGCAACTTCTGCTCCAAAATGATTTAAATATTCGTTGGCATGTGCCAAAGTATAAGCCAATTGTTGTGTACTGTTTGCTCCAGCATTTTGATATAAATCTAAAGAAACTGAAATACAATTATTAGTGTTTTTTACGATAGATTCTAATTTTTGGTGATCTAAATTTAAATTTGAAAACCAATTTCCAGTTTCTGCTAAATGTCCGATAATATCTGTTTGAAAAAAGGTTTTTTCTGAGTTGATATATTTTGATAATTCTATTTGAAAATCAGCATTTAAAAAGGAAAAATTAAAATATAGAATTGTAGTTTTTAAGTCTACTTTTTTTAAAAGTAATTTGTAATTAAATTTTTTATCTGCTTTAAATTGGATTGCATTAGCTCCTTTTTTTAACGCATCTAACGCAAGAGAGTTTGCAATTTTTTCGTCATCAATAAAAACTGACTGACAAATATTAAATTCTTTTTCTGAAGTTTGTATTTTATGATTTGTTCTGTCTTCTTTTGTATAGAAAGGCCTTACAACAATTCCTTCATTATTTTTCCAAAGAAGTGTATCATTATAGTCTGCACCTTTTAAATCTACTTGAATTTTTTGTTTCCAGGCATTTGGTGTAATCTTATCAAAATTGTCAAATAGAGATGTTTTCATTATTTTTTTATAGTATCAAATTCTATGATATATATGTCTTCATTTTCTTTTTTCATCAAATACTTTTCTCTTGCAAATTTTTCTAGTTGAAGAGAGTCTTTGAGTTTGTTTATTAAGCTATTATTTTCTTTGTTCTTCTTTTCATAGAATTTTATTGTAGACTCTAGTTCTTTTATTTCTTTTCCTAATTTGTAATTAAGAAAAGTGTTTTGGTCAAAGAACAGCATCCAAATTATAAAAAAAGTTAAAATTATAACATAGGTGTTTGTAAATAAACGAACTATTTTATTCTTTTTAAATTTTTTAAACGTCATAAACCTACAGCCTTTCGTTAATTACGGTTCTAACAATATCTATAGCAACAGTATTGTATCTGTCATTAGGTATTATAAGATCTGCAAAGTTTTTAGTGGGTTCTATAAATTGTTGATGCATAGGTTTTAAAGTGTCTTGATAACGATTTAAAACCTCGTCAATATCTCTACCTCTTTCTGTAATATCCCTTCGAATTCTTCTTATTAAACGCTCATCAGTATCTGCATGAACAAATATTTTAATATCAAACAAATTTCTTAATTCTTTGCTGTTAAATATTAAAATTCCTTCTACAATTACTACTTTTCTAGGATGTGTTTTTACAGTATCTTTTGTTCTGTTATGGGTTACAAAAGAGTAAACAGGTTGCTCAATAAATTCTCCTGTTTTCAATTTTTTAAGATGTTTTACCAACAAATCAAAGTCTATTGCTCTTGGATGATCAAAATTTATTTTTGTTCTTTCTTCGTAAGATAGATCATCAGTAGCTTTGTAGTAAGAATCTTGAGAAATTACACAAACTTCATCTGTGGGTAGTTGTTTTACAATTTGATTTACAACAGTAGTTTTACCACTTCCTGTTCCTCCAGCAATTCCAATGATTAGCATAAGATTTTAATTGGTATAATTTAGAGCACTAAAATAATAAAGATTTTAGAATATTGTGTTGTTTTTTAAAGCTTATCCTGGTTCTTTCTCTGACCCCACTTCATGAGTAATTAAGCCCTTAAAAGCATCAAAAACAGTGTTTCCTTCATACAATACTTTGTATACTTCATTAGATATTGGCATGTCTATATTGTATTCTTTTGCTAATTCCATGATAATTTTAGCAGTTTTAACACCTTCTGCAACCTCATTCATGTTATTAATAATTTGATCTAGCTTTTTGCCTTTTCCTAATTCATAACCAACATGATGATTTCTACTTTTTGAGCTTGAACAGGTAACAATTAAATCGCCCATACCAGCTAAGCCAGCAAAAGTTCTCTGTTTACCACCCATTGCAATTCCTAATCTTGAAATTTCTGATAATCCTCTTGTTATTAATGCAGAGCGTGTGTTTTCGCCAGCATTAGCTCCATCACTCATTCCAGCTGCAATTGCCATTATATTTTTTAAAGCGCCTCCTAATTCACAACCAATTACATCTGTATTTGTATATACCCTAAACAAACCAGAGTTAAAAACAGTTTGTAACTTTTTGGCAATAGATTTATCTACCATTGCAATAACAGCAGCTGCAGCTTTACCAAAGTGAATTTCTTTGGCTAAATTAGGACCTGTTAATACTCCAGCAGGATGACCAGGCATTATTTCTTCTATAATTTGACTCATCCTCATTTTAGTGCTAATTTCTAAACCTTTTGCCAAGCTAACTATGGGTACCCAAGGCCTTATATGGGGTTTTGCTTTTTCTAAAACGCTTCTAAAACTTTGAGAAGGAATACCCATGACAATAACATCTGCATTTTCTACAGTTTCTTTTATAGAATTTGATGCAACCAAACCTTTGTGTAATTCTGCATTGGGTAAATATTTTTTATTGGTTTTAAATTGATTAATTTCATTGGTTGTATTTATATCTCTTGCCCATATAATTGTATCACTATTCTTTGCAGTTAAACAAGCTACAGTTGTTCCCCAAGAACCTGCACCCAATAAGCCTACTTTTAGTTTCATATAAATAAATTTAAAATTAAAGCTGCTTTTTCTGATTTAAAAAAGCAAATTACAAGATTACTGCAATATAAAGATTTTAAATTTTAAGCAGAAAAAGAAAAAAAGTGTCGGGATGAGAGGATTTGAACCTCCGATCTCTGGTCCCCCAGACCAGCACTTTAACCGAACTAAGCTACATCCCGAAATTTACTGATAAATTTAAAAAAGAAAATCTCAAAATAAATATTATTTTGAGATTTTTATAAAGAGCCAATGGAGGGACTCGAACCCACGACCTGCTGATTACAAATCAGCTGCTCTAGCCAGCTGAGCTACATCGGCTTTTTTTGAATTTTGAGTGCGCAAATAAAGTATAAAATTTAAAAACTACCAAAATAAATTTATTTTTTTTACAAAAAAAAGCTTCAGATACTGAAGCTTTTAAAGTCAAGAATAAATAATTTTACATTGTGTAAAAGAATTGCTCGTTGGCAATCTTTCCATTCTGCACTTCAAAAACGCAAACTTCTTCCATTTGTTGCCTTCCTCTACTTTTAAATGTTACGTCAAAACTCATTTTACTTGTAAAATGATTATCTGCAACAACAGGTTCAGAAATTTCACTACTATGAAACTCTTCTACATCTTCTAACCATTGTTTGCTTTTTTCAAAAACATTTTCTTTACCAGAGACAACCTCTCCACTTGGTACACCAGGCATTTCTCTACTTACTACATTGTCTGCGTATAATTCTTGGATGCACTCTAAATTTTTTCCTTCTTGGCACATTTGTTTCCATTTTTGTGCTACTTCTTGGGTATTCATAATTTTGTTTTTTTGATTGACTTTAAAGTTATGAAAAAAATAAAAAAGAGAATATTAAATTATTGTTAGAATTTTAAATGCATAATGCTTTATGAAAAGTATTAGTTTGACTGCTTTGAAGACGACAGTAAAGCCAATTTTTAGAGAGCCTTTTTAACTTACAGCTTCTTTGTAAACTTTTAAACAACGCTCTCTGGCCTCTTTATGATCTACAATTTCTTTAACATAGGTTAGTTCTTGAAATTCTGGCACCCATTTTTTGATATATGCTAAATCTTTATCAAACTTTTTAATTTGAGTTGTTGGGTTAAAAATTCTAAAATATGGAGATGCATCAACACCAGAACCTGCAACCCACTGCCAGTTACCTACGTTACTAGCCATTTCATAATCGTGCAATTTTTCTGCAAAATAGGCTTCTCCCCATCTCCAATCGATTAATAAATGTTTGCATAAAAAACTCCCAACCAACATTCTTACCCTGTTATGCATAAAACCTGTTTGGTTTAATTGACGCATTCCTGCGTCTACTAAAGGATAACCAGTTTGTCCTTCACACCATTTTTTAAACTCTTCTTCGTTATTTCTCCATTCAATTCTATCGTATTTCGATTTGAAAGCTTCTTTGTGCGTGTGTGGAAAATGCCAAAGAATTTGCATAAAAAATTCACGCCAAATTAATTCTTGCCAAAAAATTTCGTTTTTTTCTGAAGTGGCTTTTTTAATCATTTTTCGAATACTTACTGTTCCAAATCGTAAATGTGGACCTAATTTGGAAGTAGCATCTTTTGCAGGAAAATTTCTAGTGTCTTCGTATTCTTGAATTAACGTAGGTGTAACATCATAATCTTCTATTTTTTGTTTGGATTTGGTAAAACCTAAATCAGACAGCGAAACGTTTGGTAAACGTGTGTTTTTTACTAAGTTTTTTAAGAAAGAATTGGTGTAATAAATATCTAAATTATAGGTTTTAAATTGTTCTTTCCAAACTTTCATATAAGGAGTATAAACCACATAAGGGCTTCCGTCTTTTTTTACAACTTCATCTTTTTCAAAAATTACTTGGTCTTTAAAAGTTTTAAAATTGATGTTATTATCTGCTAATAATTTTTCTATTTCTTCGTCTCTTTCTTTTGCATACGGTTCGTAATCTCTATTCGTAAAAACAGTATCAACTTTATAATCCTTTATTAAATTTTGATAAATTTCTTTTGGAGTTCCATGAAAAATTGCCAAACTACTATCATTTTCTTCCTGCAAAGTTTTTCTCATTTTCTGCAATTCATCAAAAATAAAAGTGACTCTTGCATCGTCTTTTGGTAGTTTATTTAAAATATTTTCATCAAAAATAAAAATTGGAAGAACAGGATAATCACTTTTTAAAGCATTGTAAAAACCGATATTATCATCTAATCTTAAATCGCGTCGAAACCAAAAAATATTTATTTTGTTTTTCATTTACTAAATCTTAATTTTTAATAATAACCTCTCGACTGCGCTCGAGAAGACACTAAAATACCTTTTACTTGTATTCTCCAAAAATTTCTACTAATTTTTTTTGTCTGTATGCAAATATTTCTTCCAATTTTGGCTTCACTAAAAAAGGATGCACCATTTGCCCTAAAATTCCCATAGGTACTTTGTAATCAATGATGTCTTCCATTTCTACACCACCTTTAATTTCTTTGATAAAATGTTTATGGTGCCATAAAGCATAAGGTCCAAAACGTTGTTCGTCTACAAAGTATTCTTTGTCTTTTACATGCGTAATTTCTGTGACCCATTTTGTTTTTATCCCCAAAATTGGTGTTACAATATACTGAATTATCTGCCCAGGAAACATAGGTCTGTCTGCTCCAGAAAGTATATCGAAACTCATATAATCTGGAGTAATTGTTTTTAAATTCTTCGGATTTGACAAAAACTCCCAACCTTTTTCTAATGAAATAGGTAAATTTTGTTTTTTATGAAGTGTATATATTTTCATTTTAATTGTGTATTAAAACATAAAGATTTAAAGAGGTTGCAATGCACAACCAAATCATATATGGAAGTAATAAATATTTATAATTTTTTACTTTATCACTTAATTTAAAGAAGTAATAAAAGAGGAGCGAAGTGAGTAATATCAAGTTTATCAACCCAAATAAAACCAAATGTTGGTTGAAGAAAATAAAATTCCAACTGACATTTAATATAAATTGAAACAGAAAAACAAGTTGCATTTTTTTTGTGTTTTCTTTAGAAAAAAGTTTGCCTAAATAGATTGAAAAGCAAATCATAATCAACGTCCAAGAAACACCAAAAACCCAACCTGGAGGTGTCCAAGGAGCTTTGTTTAAGTTGATGTACCAATCTGTCATTGGACCATTTTTCATCAACCAATTTCCAATTGCTAAGCCACCAAAATTGATGATTAAAAATAATATAGTAAGCTTTAATTGTTTCATTTTAAGAATTTGCTTTCAACTTTTCTATTTCTTTTAATAGATTGTCTGCTTCTAAATATTTCTGATCACTATCACTTCTGTTGATAGATTGCAGTTTAAAACCTTCTTCCATCAATTTTTTATATTTTTCTTGTAATTTTTCTACTGCTGATTTCTTTTTGAAAAGTCCGAACATAGCTTTAGTTTTAGTTAGATTTTGTCTGTTTTAACGCAGTCGAGAACTATAATTATATGAAACTCTCTATTGCATTCGAGGAAATAGGTAATATTTTATATTAGGTGTTTAGTAATTTTAGAATTCAATGGTTTTGTAATTGAAAAATAATAATCGATTAATTTTCCTTCAGGTGAAACCAAGTATTTTTGGAAATTCCATTTTACAGTAGAACTTTTTTTGTTATTAAATTCTCTACTTGTTAACCAAGTATATAAAGGATGTTGATTTATACCTTTTACATCTACTTTTTCTGTAATTAAAAAAGAAACCCCATAATTTACTTCACAAAATTCTTGTATTTCTGAAGCGTTTCCTGGTTCTTGTTTCCCAAATTGATTGCAAGGAACTCCAATTACAACTAGGTTTTCTTTGTATTGATTGCTCAGTTCTTCTAACTCTTTATATTGTGAAGTAAAGCCACATTTAGAAGCTACATTTACAAATAAGATGAATTTTCCTTTAAATTTTGAAATTTGTATAGGCGAATTTTGGAGACTATTAATCTCTATATCATATATATTGCTCATAGTTTGGAATTAAATTTTAAAACTTACAATTCCGCAGTCTAACTCAAAAATTTGACCAGAAATGGAAGTTGCTTTATCAGAAATTAAAAAAGTTGCCAAATCTGCAACCTCATTAGGCTTTAAAAACTTTTTAAGAGGATGACGTTCAGTAATATTGTCAATCATTCTCTCATTTCTTAAAAGTTTAGAAGCTAAGTCTGTGTCTGTTACTGTAGGTGCAATTGCATTAACACGAATTGTTGGAGCCAATTCTGCTCCTAAAGATTTTGTTAAACCTTCTACAGCAGATTTTGCTGCTGCTACACTTGCGTGAAAAGGCATACCTAATTTGGCAGCAACTGTGCTAAATAATAAAATAGATGGATTGTTTCCGTTTTTTAATTTTGGTAAATATTGTTGAATGGCTTTTACTGCTCCCACAACATTTATTTCAAAATCATTTCTAAAATCTTCTAATTTGAGTCTAGAAATTGGTTTAAGGTTGATACTTCCAGGACAATAGATTAAAGTGTCTATTTCTTCTACAGATGGTAAATCTTCTGTAAGTATATCACAAGAGTGGTGTGTTAAATTAGTGTGGGAAAGCAGAGGAGGAGTTCTACTAATATTAATTATCTTATTATCTTTTAATAAAGAATTGATAATAGAATTTCCAATTCCTTTGCTTCCACCAATCACTAAAATTTTATTCATAATGCGCTTTATCTTCTACCTTTTAAGCGCTTTTCAATTTTTTGTTTAACTGCTGTTAAGCGCTTCATTTGATCCATAATTTCTGGATCTTTTTCTAATTTATAAACTTCATTTAATTCTAAAATTAGTGCTTTAACTTCTCTAGAAGCTAAAATTCTATCACTAGTAGTTTTAAACGAAAATTTTCTGTTTTCAAACTCAGTAGCTCTCTCTAATAATTCCATTCTATATTTTTGCTTTTATCTAATTTGGCAATATAAATATAAAAGTTAGAAATGCAAGAAAAATTGGAGTTAATTATGCTGTTAATGGTTTTCCTTTAAGACGTTTTTCAATTCTTTGCTTAATTGCAGTTAAACGTTTCATAATATCCATTAGTTTTTGATCTTTACTTTCTTTGTAAACTTCGTTTAAACTTAAGATTAATGATTTTGCTTCTCTTGCTGCCAAAATACGATCACTCGTAGTTGGAAATCTCATTTTTCTAGTTTCAAATTCTAAAGCTTTGTTTATTAACTCCATAATTTAATATTTTAAAGTGTTTTGTAATTCTGTAATTTTTTCTTGATTATTAAATTTACCACCAAAATAAGAGGTAACTGTTGATGAGGTATCGTCTTTAATACCTCTAGATGATACACAAAGATGCTTTGCGTCTACTATAACAGCAACATCTTCTGTGTTTAAAATGGCTTTTAATTCCTCAGCAATTTGATTGGTTAATCTTTCTTGTACTTGAGGTCTTTTGGCAAAATATTGCACAATCCTATTTAATTTAGATAAGCCAATTACTTTTCCAGAAGAAATATATGCAACATGTGCTTTACCAATTATAGGAACAAAATGATGCTCGCAATTAGAATAAAAAGTAATGTTTTTTTCTACCAACATTTGGTTGTATTGATATTTATTATCAAACAATGCCACTTTTGGCTTGTTGGCAGGATTTAAGCCAGAAAAAATTTCGTCTATATACATTTTGGCAACTCTTTTTGGAGTGCCTTTTAATGAATCATCTTTTAGATCTAACCCCATAACATCCATTATTTCAGAAAATAAATGTGCTATTTTTTGTTTCTTTTCATTATCAGAAAGTTTAAAAGCATCTTTTTTCATTGGAGTTTTTAAACCTGTAAAGAGGTGGTCATCTCCAACTTCTTCAATTGAAAAACCGTTAAGTTTTTCTGATACTTCTTTTTCTTTTAATAAGGTTTCTGTAATCATTTTTTGTCTTTTTAATGTGCTGTCTTTAAGTACTCTAATCTTAAAAGCAAAGCACGATTTGTTATCTTTTTGCTATAGAGTTATTTGATATTGTTTTTTGTCTAGAACATTTAAATCTTCCTTTTTCGAAAGTTCTTAATTCTTGATGTTTTGTTTTTCTTCCTTGCACTCTTTTTCGCCACATTTTGAAGCTTTTTGGCTTCATTTCTTTTCGCATTAAATTAATAACCTCCTGTTCTTTTAATCCAAATTGAAATTGTATTGCTTCAAAAGTTGTTCTGTCTTCCCAAGCCATTTCTATAATTCTATCAATAGCTATACCATCTAACTGTGTCATCTATAGAATTAATTTATGGGTTCATAAAATTCGTACTGTTTGTCATTTTTTATTTTTAAGTCTATGATTTTATCAATAAACATCTTGTTTTCTTTTAGTAGCTTGTTATTTTTAAATCTTACAAAATTACCTTGTGCATGAATGCTAAACCCACTTGTCTTGTAAGTGTGTAATTGATAAAAAGGAATTGCCCAACTAAATGTTTGTAAACCTTTGTTAATATGTACCAAAATTCCTTTTTCTCTAAGTTCTAAATTTGCGTAGTTAATGTCTGAAACAGAATTCATATACTTGTAAAAACCAGGACTTACCTCATCAATCATCATTCTTTTAGAACCTACACCACCTAATTTTATTGCTTTTAAGAATGAATAGGATTTGCCTAATAAATCATTAAAAATTGCAACTGCTTCTTTATTTGTATGTGTAGTATTATATATCATTTACACATCAAATATAATAATGTTTAATTTATATTTGAAATTGTTAAACAAAAATTAACATAACATTATAATTTGTTAGGAAAGTGAGAGTTAATCATTTTTGAGCATTTTATTTCTGTCTGAAATAGTGTGTTTTTTTAAAATACGATAACTCTCTTGTAAAACTTTTGGGTTTTTTGTGAGTCTCCAAAGAATATCACTTGCTTTTTTTCTTGCAGATTTTGCATCTATAATTGGTTTAGGGTAATCATCTCCTAAAATAAAGTTGTTAAACTGTTGGTCTAAATTGGTCATTAAATAGGGTTCATGAATAAATGGCAAAGGTAAATTAGCCAATTCTGGCACCCATTTTTTAATGAAAATAGCATCTGCATCATGCTCTAAACTGTTTTTTATTGGGTTGTAAATTCTAAGAATATTTATACCAGTTTCACCAGCGTTTATTTGTAGTTGTGGAAAATGAATTCCTGGCTCAAAATCTAAAAATAATTGAGACAAGTGTTGAGAGGCAGCTTGCCAAGGTTGCCATAAAATGTGAGTAAAAAATGAAATGAGCATTGCTCTCATTCTAAAATTTAAATACCCAGTTTCTTTTAAGCATCTCATAGAAGCATCTACAATTGGAAAACCTGTTTTGCCCTCTTTCCATGCTTGTTGATATTGTAATGAAACACTTTTTTTTAATTTTTGATATCCTTTATTAATGCTCTCATGTTCCATAATATGTTCCATTTCAAACTTCTGAATAAAGTGAGCTTGCCAACGCAAACGAGATACAAATGCGCCTAAATGTTTTTTGTTTGTTTCATTTTTAAATTCTTCTGCTTTTTGAAAAATTTGACGAATGGAAACATTTCCCCAAGCAATGTATGGTGATAATCTGCTACAACTTTCTCTTGCTAATGCTGGTTTAGAAATATGATACATGTAGTTTTTATGGCGTGTTTCAAAAAAAGTATTCGCGTATTTCCAAGCCATTTCTGTACCTCCTTTCTGGAAATTTCTATTCTCAGGAGTTTTTAGGCACTCAATAATAAAGTACTTCTCTAAAGCTGAAATTTCATTTACGCTGAGAAGTTTATCAGAATTTAGTTCAATTTTAAACTGATTAGCATCCATGTATGCATCCCATTTTTCGAACCAGTCTTCTCTATTTAATAAGCCTCTTAAAACACCATTGTTGTTGTTCTCTATCCACTTTATTGAGTTGTTTCTGCAATACCTTGCAAAATCTTTATCTCTATTGTAGGTAACCAATAATCCAGTTTCTTGATGCGAAAAAACAGTGTTAATTTTATAAGAATTTAAAAGTTGATTAAAAGCAGAAATTACTTCTGTTTTAATAGCTAAAACTCTAGAATCGTATTTTTTTAATTGTGTATTTAAATCGTTTATAGATTGTTTGATAAAGTTCCAATGACGCGTATCATAATGAGGGTCTTTTAATAAAGAAGATTCGAAAACATATAAAAAAAGTACACGTTTTTTGGTTTGCAAAGCATTATAAATTGCCTCATTATCTTGTAAACGTAAATCACGTTTTAACCAAACAACATGTATTTCTTCTTTATTAATACTCATTAACGTTTTCTATAATATGACTTGCTTTTTCTTTTATTTTTGTTCTTTCTTCTGTAGACATTTTATTTAACAAGCTATACATCATTTTCATTCTAAAGTTAGAAGATAATTGTGCTTTTTTATCATCTAAAAAGTTCCAATATAAAGTGTTGAAAGGGCATGCGTTTTTTTCGAACTTTTTCTTTTTATCATAAACACAAGTATCACAATAATTGCTCATTTTATGAATGTAACTTCCGCTAGAAACGTAGGGTTTTGTAGCGATTTTACCACCATCTGCAAATTGGCTCATTCCTCTTGTATTAGGTAATTGTACCCACTCAATTGCATCTACATAAATACCCAAATACCAAGCATCAATTTCATTTGGATGAATTTGTGTTAATAGCGCAAAATTGCCAGTTATCATTAATCTTTGAATGTGATGTGCATATCCATTATCTAAAGAATTATTGATGGCATTTTTTAAGCAATTCATCTTTGTTTTTCCAGTCCAGAAGAAGTCTGGTAATTTGTTGTTATTATCTAAAAAGTTTTCTTTTTTGTAATCTGGCATCAACATCCAATACATACCTCTCATATATTCTCGCCAACCTAAGATTTGTCTTATAAAACCTTCTACTTGAGAAATATCGATTTCTTCTTTTCTTGCTCTGTAAGTTTCTAAAGTCTTATTTATAATTTCCCTTGGTGAAATCATTTTTGTGTTCATAGCAAATGAAATCCTACTATGAAAAAGGTAGATTTTATCTGTATGCATAGCATCTTGGTAATCTCCAAAATGAATTAATAAATGTTCACAGAAATAGTCTAACTGAGCTAAAGATTGCTTTCTTGAAATAGGATATTCAAAGTATTTAGGATGAATTTTACCAATAGTTTTTATGTTGGTCTTTTTTATATCATTTAAAATATTTTCAACATTATTATCAAAATTAATTTCTGGCGGAATTAATGCATCTCCTTTCCATTTTTTTCTATTGCTTGCATCGTAATTCCATTTACCACCTTCAGGTTGTTTATCTACCATTAATATTTGATGTTTTTTACGCATATTTCTGTAGAAATTTTCCATCAAATATTGTTTCTTTCCTTTGAAAAATGTGGCTAATTCTTCTCTTTCTGTATAAAAGTGTTCTGTTGAAAATTTTTGAAATTCAATTTTTAAATTTTTAGAAAAATTTTGCAATTGTTGGTCTAACCTGTATTCATCTGGTTGTTGATATTCGAATTTCTCAATATGATGTTCTTCGATTAAGAACGAAAGATTTTCTACTAAATTCTGGGTGTTTTTTTTATCATTAATATGAAAGTAAATTATATTATGATTTGCTTTTTTTAATTCGCCAGCAAAATTTCTCATTGCAGCAAAAAAACCAACTACTTTTTGTATATGATGTGTTGCATAATCTGTTTCTTGACGCATTTCAAAAAAACAATATGTAACGTTTTTATCGGTTTCTAAAAACCAAGAATGCTGGCTGTTTAGCTGATCTCCTAAAATTAATCGCAATTTTTTCATTTTAAAATAACGTTTTTTCTAGCCATAACTTTCGGTATTTATAATTTGGGTCATAACGTTCTGCCTGCAATTTTGTATTGAATTTTCTATCTCTTGGGTCATTTCCAACACCAGCTACGTACATCCAATTTCCATAGTTGCTATGTACATCGTAATCAATCAGCATCGATTCGAAATAAGCAGCACCAATTCTCCAGTCTTGCAACAATTCTTTAGCAAAGTATGATGCAACATTTTGTCTTCCTCTATTGCTCATCCATCCAGTTTCTTTGAGTTCTATCATATTGGCGTTAACAAAATGGTCTTTTGTTTTACCTTGAATCCATTGTTGAATGATTTTTTCATTAACATTCCAATTGTAATCTCTATCTAATATGCCTCCTATTTTAAAAATTTTAGTATTGTATTTTAAAGAAATGTATTTAAAATAATCTCTCCAAATCAATTCAAAAATTACCCAATAAGTAGATTGATTTGCACCAAATTGAGCTTCATATTCTTTTATTTTCCAATAAATAGTTTTTGCAGAAATGCTACCATTTGCAAGCCAAGGAGAAAATTTTGAGCTATAATCTTTCCCTATTAAACCATTTCTTGTCTTTTTGTAAAAACCAACTTTTTTTGTTTCAAAAAAATAATATTCTAATCTTTCTAAAGCTTTATTCTCTCCTCCTAAATACGGAAATGCTGTTTTATTAGGAACATGAAAAACTGAAAAGCCCAAGTCTTTGAGAGTAGGAATTTGAGTGTTGTTTTTAATGAGATTTTCTGTAGGTTTTTTTGTTACAGATACTTTGTTTTGTATGGTTACTGTTTTTTCAATCTTTTTTCTAAAAACAGTAAAAGTGTTAGGTATTTTAGAAAAATCTTTCGAGACTAAATCTGGATGATACAAAAATTGATCATAATCTTCTCCAAGTTTTATATTTTCTGAAATGGTTTTGTTTACAAGATTGTTTGTTTGGACTTCTTCTGTAGTCCATTCTTTTTGAGTATAAATTGTATCTACTAGAAAATCATCACAAAGTGTGTGTAATTTATTTTCAGGGCTCTCAAAATAGGTGAAAAGTGTAATATTTAGGTTTGCTAAATTTTTCTGTAAATTGTTTATAGTTTCAATTAAAAACTTTGCTCGAAACTTTTCTGTTTTTAAAAAACCAAATGGGTCTTTGACAAAATATTTTGGGTCAAAAAAGTAAACAGCAATTACTTTATGATGATTTTTAGTTGCTTTGGTTAAAGAAATATTATCCTTAACTCTTAGATTATTTCTAAACCAAACTAACCCTGTTTTGCTTTGTTTTTGCTGCATTTTTTGCTACAATATTTTACGTTATCCCAATTTTTCTCCCATTTTTTTCTCCATGTAAAAGGTCTCTTACAAACTGGGCAATCTTTGGATGGAAGATGTTCTTTTTTCAAAAAAAACTATTTGTTAATGTTGTTTATCATACCATTAAAAACAAACCAATGAAAAGGCATCACTGCATACCAATACAATCTACCTGCCAAACCATGAGGTCTAAAAGTTGCAGTTTGATACAAAAAACCATCTTCAATTTTAAATTCTAACCAAGCTTCTCCAGGTAAAATCATTTCTGCATACAACAATAGTTTTCCTTTTTCTTTATCAGCATAAATAACTCTCCAAAAATCTAATGCATCACCTGCGTATAATTGTGTTGGATGTCTTCTTCCTCTTCGTAAACCTGCACCTCCAAAAAACTGATCTATAAACCCACGTATTTTCCAAAGAAATGTTCCATAATACCAACCAGTTTCTCCACCAATTGCCCAGATTTTATTTAAGGTTTTTTCTCTATTTTTTACTTTTCTTTTTTTGAAATCTTTAAAGCAGCCATATTCTGGAACATTCACAAATTCATGAACATAATTTTTTAATTTACCACTACTAACGTAAGAATCTTTCCAACTAGAAATAATACTATTTTGTTCTATTTTTTTGAAAGCCAATTCTACAGCTTTTTTATAGCTCATAGGTTTAACTCCAATAATTTTATTAATATTACTTTTTACTCCAATTACTTCTACACCCATAGAATTAACTAGAGAACTTGCTAATTTGTAAGAGGTAGAAGTAACAAAGTACAACCAATATGAGGAGAGTTTTGGAGTCATTATTGGCACTGTAAAAATCCACCTTTTTAATTTTCTTACTTCTGCAAATTGCAACAACATTTCTTTGTAAGTCAAAATTTCTGGACCAAAAATGTCGTGAGAAGTGTTGTATAATTCTTTTTTACCCAAAGATTTGTGTAAAAAAGTTAGTACATCTCTAATTGCCAAAGGTTGTGTTTTAGTATTTAACCATTTTGGTGCAATCATTGCTGGTAATTTTTCTACCAAATCTCTTATAATTTCAAAAGAAGAACTTCCAGAACCTACAATAATACCTGCTTTAAAAGTTGTTAACGCATATTTTTTTGAAGCGAGTGCAATTTCTACGTTTTTTCTTGATAATAAGTGTTTAGATAGTTTTGTGTCGTTTGTAATTCCGCTTAAATAAATAACTTGTTTTAGAGAAGATATTTCTGCAAAACGCTTAAAGTTATATGCGCATTTTTCTTCTAAAGTATGAAATTCTTTTGCAGAATTAGACATAGAATGTATTAAATAATAGGCAGTTTCTATGTCTTTTGGAATGGCAGAAAGCGAGTGAGCGTTTAAAAAATCTGCCTCTATTAATTCAATATTTTTTTGACTTTTAAAATAACTTTCTGCTCTTTTCTTGTCTCTAACAGGACAAATTATGGTATGCCCATCATTTAGTAATAGCGGAATTAAACGTTTACCAATATAACCTGTTGCACCTGTTACAAGAATTTTCATACACTTTTTTCTGTTTTTTTAGGTCTCTGATAAGAAAGTTGTTTTTTAAATTTAGGAATTGCATACGTGTCTAAACCATTTATGGTTGCTACGTTTCCTTTTGATAGATTGATAAGACCATCTTTTTCTAGCAATTCATCTTTAATATATAGTTCTTGAATTTGAGCTACAATTAACATCACATCATTTGAAGGAACATAAATTTCTTCTACAAATTTCATACTCATTTGCACTGGACTGTTTTTTACAAATGGTACCTTAAAATTGCCTTTGTATTCTTCTTCTAAATTTGTCATATCAAACTCAGATATTTCTTCTGGATATTTTGCAGAAGTATGATGTGCATCATCAATAATATCTTCATAAATATGATTAATGGTAAAAAAACCTAATTCTTTTATATTTTTATGAGTGTTTCTTGGCACAGTTGTAGGTCTTAAAACAAACCCCAAAGTTGGTGGGTTAGAGCCTAAATGTGTTACAGAACTAAAAACAGCAACATTGGTGATTCCTTCTTTTGAAATAGAAGCTAATAAATTCGCAGATTTAAATCCAGAGCAACTATTTATTAAGTTTATTTTGTATATTTTTTCTAAATTCTGTATATCACTAAAGTTGAAAAAAGCCATTAGTAAGATTTGTAATTATTAATTTTAATATCTTTTGCTTTTAAATCGTGCATTAAATTATATAAGCCAAAAAATGTTCTATTGATGTAAATAAAATGCTTGGAACCCCTATTTCCATTCATGTTTTTAAGTTCTGTGCTTTTTGCATATTTAGCTCCAAGTTCTGATAATTTTCCGAAGAATACTTCATCAGAAAAATCAAATATTTCTTGGTGAAAAGGTTGTGTAAAAAGACTTAACATTTCATGAAACATTGCTCTAAAAAACACCAACTCTTCTTTAGAATCATCTTTTCTTAAAATTTCTAATTCAAATAGTTTTTCTTCAAAATAAGTTGGGTTGCTAAGGTTTTCTTTTTTTGCCAATTCAAAATATGGAACATAAAAATCATTGGGAATTGTTTTCATACAACCAAAATCTATTACAATTAAGTTGTTCTCTGGAGAAATTAAAAAATTTCCAGGGTGAGGGTCTGCGTGTACTTTTTGTAATTTATGAATTTGAAACATGTAAAAATCCCACAAAGCTTGTCCCAGTTTATTTGCAGTTTCTTGGTTTTTGAATTTAAATTCTGATAAATGCACGCCATTCATCCAATCCATCGTAATAATTCTATCTGAAGATAATTCAGGATAATAATTGGGAAAATTTAAATTTGGTATGTGTTTACATGCTTCTACAATAGCTTGACTTTGTTCAACTTCTAATATATAGTTGGTTTCCTCAACCAACTTGTTTTCAACTTCTTTAAAATATTTATCAGAATCTTTTCCTCTAATATTAAACATTTTAATAGCAATGGGTTTTACCAAGGCTAAATCTGAAGCTATGCTTTCTGCTACACCTGGATATTGAATTTTAACAGCTAATTTCTTTTTGTTTTTTTCTGCTTTATGAACTTGACCAATACTTGCTGCATTTACAGAGACAGCTTCAAATTTGTCATAAATTTCATTAGGATTTTTGCCAAAATACTTTTTAAAAGTTTTGGTAACTAAAGCTGGAGAAAGTGGTGGGACAGAAAACTGAGAAAGCGAAAATTTTTCTACATAAGCTTGAGGTAAAATGCTTTTTTCCATACTCAACATTTGGGCAACTTTTAAAGCACTACCTTTTAATTTTTTCAAACCATCATAAATATCCTCAGCATTGTTTTCATTTAAACGTGCTTTTGCCTCAACTTCTGTTTTGGTAATTTTATCACCATAATATTTTAAATAATTTACACCAATTTTAGCACCAGTGGTTACTAATTTAGATGCACGTTGCATTTTGGAAGTTGGAATGGAATCTATAGTTTTCATAGCTTCTGTCTTAGTTAAAATTTACTTTTTCTTTTAAAATGAATTTCCCAAAATCAATAATACTTTTTAAAGGCTTAATATCCATTAAATCAAAACGAGCATTGATTGATTTTTCAATAAAAATATCTGTTTTTTCAAAGGATGGAGAAACATCATCTAACCAAAATTTTATTGTGATTACTAAGTGCATCCAAGAAGATTCTTTGATAGAAGTGTTCTGAATTTTTTCTAAAGTTTCTTGTTTCAACTCAATTCTTTCAATGTTTAAATCTTCAACAAATTTTGTGTATTCTGTTTTTAAAGACTTTAATGATTTTAGTTTTTTTAGGTCTTTTTTTACACCTTCTAAAACATAAACAACATAACTTCTGTTGGCTGTTAAGATTTCGAAAAAAGTAAAATAAAAACTTAGTAATTTATTTTTAGCATCATAGTTTTGATAATCATCGCTTTTATGCAAAATTGTTATTGTATGATGAAAGAATTCTGAAAAAATAGATTCCTCTACTGCTTCAAAAGACCCATAGAATTTATAAAAATCAGATTCTTCAAAGTTATTTTCTTTTGCAAAACTGAAAACAGATTTTGGTTGATGATTGTTTTCTAAAACAAATTCCATATACCAAGAAATAATGTTGTCTTTGGTGATGTTTTTTTTGCGAGCCATAATTATATTAATTTTAAGTAAAGATACAAATGTTTAATTTATTTAATCATTTGTTAAACAATAATTTTTTGTTAAAAGTAGAAATGATTTTCTTTCATTTAAATATTAAAGACAATAGAATATTTATATTTGTTTTAAAATCCTAAATTATTTTTATGAAACTTAATTTTAAGCCATTATTATTTGCTTTTTTAACACTTTCTCTTTTTATAATTAGTTGTGATAAAAAGAAAAAAGAAAATCAGAAAGAAGTTGTAAAATCAACTACAAAAAATGATAATGTTGCAACCCCAGAAGGAATGGTTTGGGTAGCTAAAAAAACTTTTTTAATGGGGGCAAAAGCTTCTGATAAATATGCAATGCCAAGAGAAAAACCTGCACATAGAGTAGAAGTTGATGGATTTTATATAGATGTACACGAAGTAACTAATAAACAGTTTCGAAAATTTGTAGAAGCTACAAAATATGTTACAGTTGCAGAAAGACCTATAGATTGGGAAGTGATTAAGAAAGATTTACCTCCAGGAACTCCAAAACCTGCAGATTCTATTTTACAACCTGGAAGTTTAATTTTTAACAAACATGCAAAAGGTGTGGTTTCTATGGCAAATTATGGTCAATGGTGGAAATGGCAAGTTGGTGCAAATTGGAAACAACCAGAAGGTCCAGGAAGTTCTATTAAAGGGAAAGATAATTTTCCTGTTGTACATGTTGGTTTAGAAGATGCTCAGGCTTATTGTAAGTGGTCTAATAGAAGATTGCCTACAGAAGCAGAATGGGAATCTGCAGCACAAGGAAAATTTGAAGATAATATTTACACTTGGGGAAATAAGTTTAAAGATTTGAATAATAATGCAAATACTTGGCAAGGAGTCTTTCCTACAGAAAATATTTCTGAAGATGGTTTTGAATATATTTCTCCAATAAAATCCTATCCACCAAATAATATTGGGTTATATGACATGGCTGGAAATGTTTGGGAAATGACAACAGACTTGTTTAATGTAAATTATTATCAAACTTTAAACCCAGATGAAGTGTTAAAAAATCCAAAAGGTGCAGATAAATCTTATTCACCAAGCAATCCTTATCAAATAGAGTATGTTATGAAAGGTGGATCTTTCTTGTGTCATGAATCTTATTGTGCAAGTTTTAGAATTTCAGCAAAAATGGGAATGGAGCCAAGTTCAAGTTCGGATCATATTGGTTTTAGAACAGTTGCTACTAAAGAAATGTTATCTAAATAAAATTTGATTTTAATGAGAGTGACAGCATGATAAATTCTTATTGAATTTTTAAAAAAAAACTTAAAAAAAAATACAATGATGCCCAAAATGGTTGATAATTTTTAAATAAAAAATCTTTATATTATTCAAGTTAATTTTATGGCTAAAAAAACTTATTACTCATTTTTAAATATTTAGTACCAAATTAAATATTGCTTTTTACGTTTGTATGATATATTTAAGTGATTTTTTTATGTCCAAAAAAACTTCAATAGAGTTTGTTTTCTTTGTTATTCTAGGATTCTCTAGATAGTGAAACATATTTGGTAAAGCTCTGTGAGTATTCATAAAGGATTTTTTGCTATTTTATGCATATACCAGTATCTTCCTGTCTCTAAATTATAGCTTTTTTGGTTGATATAACTCTGATACTTTTCATTCCAGCTCTGTAAATCTAAAAGCCAAAAATTTAAATTTTGATAATTGTGAATCAAATTCATTTTTAAGGTAATTTCTTTTAAATCATGTCTAGCATTACTTTTTGAGTTTTTTAGTTAACCATATTTAAAATACCTTTGAATATGAACTTGACAGCTTTATAGTTAGCTTTTTGTATACTTTTTTAATAGCTTTTAAAATAGATTTTTGACCATCAAAAGTAATCATCACACAAAAAAAGTTTATTGAAACTGGTTTCAATAAACTTTTTTTTTTAATCAAAATAATAAGAATTACAGAAGAATTTACCAACTATTTTTGGCCATTAAGCCAATTATAATAATAATCTTGATTTATAAATCAAATCTATCTAAATTCATCACTTTTGTCCAAGCAGCAATAAAATCATTTACAAATTTTTCTTGTCCATCATTTGCTCCATAAACTTCTGCTACAGCTCTTAATTCTGTATTAGAACCGAAAATTAAATCAGCACGAGTTCCAGAGAATTTCATTGCGTTTGTTTTTCTATCCCTTCCAATAAATTCTTTTTCTTCAGAATTAGCAGCTTTCCATGTTAATGAAAAATCAAGGATATTTGTAAAGAAATCGTTTGTTAAACTTCCTGTTTTATCAGTAAACACTCCATGTTTAGAATTATCATAATTAGAACCTAAAACCCTTAAACCACCTACTAAAACAGTCATTTCTGGAATAGAAAGTGTTAATAAATTGGCTCTATCTACTAACAAATCTTCAGCAGCAACATCTAATTTAGGACTTATGTAATTTCTAAACCCATCTGCTAAAGGTTCTAGATAGCCAAAAGATTCTAAATCTGTTTGTTCTTGAGAGGCATCTCCTCTTCCTTGTGTAAAAGGTACAGTAACAGTATAACCAGCATTATTAGCTGCTTTTTCTACACCAACATTTCCTGCTAAAACAATTAGATCTGCCATAGAAACTTCACCATTAAAGTCATTTTGAATGCCTTCATAAACAGCTAATACTTTCTTTAATTCGTCTGGATTGTTTACAGCCCAATTTCTTTGAGGTTCTAAACGAATTCTACCTCCATTTGCTCCACCCCGTTTGTCAGAACCTCTAAATGTAGATGCAGAAGCCCAAGCAGTTTTTACCAATTCAGAAACAGATAAATTACTATTAGAAATCATCTTTTTTAAAGTTTCTATATCAACATCACTTAAAGTATAATTCACTTTAGGAATTGGATCTTGCCATAATAATTCTTCTTCTGGTACTTCAGGGCCTAAATAACGATCAATTGGTCCCATATCTCTATGTGTTAGTTTATACCAAGCTCTTGCAAAAGCATCTTCAAATGCTTTATGATCTTTATGAAAACGTTCAGATATTTTTCTATATGTTGGGTCCATTTTTAATGCCATATCTGCAGTTGTCATCATTAAAGCTTGTGTTCCATTTCCACCAGCTTTTGGCGCTCTTTTTGCATCAGGATTACTTGGTGTCCATTGATGTGCGCCAGCAGGGCTTTTAGTTAATTCCCAATCATAATTCAATAATACATCAAAATAATCTGCATCCCATTTTGTGGGGTTAGGAGTCCAAGCTCCTTCAATACCACTTGTAATGGTATCATCTAAAACACCAGATTGAAATGTGTTTTTCCAACCAGTACTCATTTCTTCAATAGATGCTCCATGTGGTTCTGTACCCACATATTTTTCTGGATCTGCTGCACCATGAGCTTTTCCAAAAGTATGACCACCAGCTACTAGAGCAACTGTTTCTTCGTCATTCATAGCCATTCTACCAAAAGTAATTTTAATGTCGTGTGCAGATTTTAATGGGTCTGGAACTCCATTAGGCCCTTCTGGATTTACATAAATCAATCCCATGTGAACTGCACCTAAATGTCCTTCTAAATCACCATCACTTGTATCATATCTTTCATCATTATCTAACCAACCAGTTTCGCTTCCCCAATAAATATCTTGCTCTGGTTCCCAAACATCTTCTCTTCCTCCAGCAAAACCAAAGGTTGGAAATCCCATAGACTCTAAAGCACAGTTTCCTGCTAAAATCATTAAGTCTGCCCAAGAAATTTTGTTTCCATATTTCTTTTTTATGGGCCATAAAAGTAGACGAGCTTTGTCTAAATTTCCATTATCTGGCCAACTATTTAAAGGTGCAAATCTGTGTGTGCCAGAAGCAGCTCCTCCTCGTCCATCTCCAACTCTGTAGGTACCTGCACTATGCCAAGCCATTCTAATCATAAAACCTCCATAATGTCCATAATCTGCAGGCCACCAATCTTGCGAATCTGTCATTAAATCAATTACATCTTGTTTTAAAGTAGCAAAATCTACACTATTAAATGCTTTTTTGTAATCAAACTCCTCACCTAAAGGATTAGATTTTGAAGCATTTTGACGTAAAATATTTAATTTTAACTCATTAGGCCACCAATCTCTATTATTAGTTCCTCCTCCTGCAGTTTTTTTTTGAGAGCCGCTTAAAAAAGGGCATTTTTCGCTGTCTTTGTTAATGTCAAAACTGTTTGTATTATCCATTATATGTTTTTTTAGAAATTCTTAATCCAAATTTACAATTTTTATTTTGATAATTTTTATCTATACTTTTTATATTGTTATAATATAAAACTATAGATTTATCTATTTAGGGGCACTAAATAATTTAAGGAATTCCAACATAAATAATTCTTATTGTAATATAAAAAATAAAATTTTTAGTTTGTTTTTTTAACTGTTTTTACCATGTATTTTTGCCAACTGAAAAAAGAATATTAAACTATAAAAATTATATAAAATGGCAACATTAGTTGGTAAAAAATTTCCAAATTTAAGCGTAGATGCAATGAATGAAATGGGAGATACATTTAAATTAAATGTTTTAGAAGAAGCACAAAAAAGCGGTAAAAAAGTTTTGTTATTCTGGTATCCTAAAGATTTTACATTTGTTTGTCCAACAGAATTGCACGCTTTTCAAGCAGCTTTAGGAGAATTCGAAAAAAGAAATACAATTGTAATTGGTGCTTCTTGTGATACACCAGAAGTGCATTTTGCTTGGTTAAGTACATCTAAAGAAAATGGAGGTATAGAAGGAGTTACTTACCCTATTTTAGCAGACAGTAATAGAAATTTATCTTCAGTTTTAGGTATTTTAGATATTACTAATGAAACTTTTGATGAAGCTTCACAAACAATTCAAGTAGAAGGAGACAACGTAACTTACAGAGCAACGTATTTAATTGATGAAGAAGGAACTGTTTTTCATGAAGGAGTTAATCACATGCCAGTTGGAAGAAATGTAAGTGAGTTTTTAAGATTGATTGATGCGTATGCTCACGTTCAAAAAAACGGAGAAGTTTGTCCTGCAAATTGGGAAGAAGGTAAAACAGCAATGGCACCTAATGCAAAAGGAACTGCAGAGTATTTAGCAGCTTACTTAAACTAATATTGTTATGTTACAAGAATTAACAGAAGATAACCTACATGTAATTATAGAAGGAAACAATAAAGTTGTTGTTCAATATTCTGCGACTTGGTGTGGAAATTGTAGAATAATGAAACCTAAGTTTAAAAAGCTTTCAACAGAAATTGATACCGTTAAATTTGTAATTGTAGACGCAGAAAAATTTCCAGCAAGTAGAGAATTTGCAGATGTAAGTAGTTTGCCAACATTTGCAACATTTGTAGATGGTAAATTTGTAAATCAAGTACAAACCAATAAGTTTGATGTGTTAAAAGATCTGGTTAAAGAAATAGTTTAGTAAATTAGAAAAGCGTTTAACTATTCATATTTAGAAGTTTTAATAATTTAATTTAACAAAAAAAGTTCCTTTCCTTTGGGAAGGTTAGGATGGGATTATGAAGTTACCAGTAATAAAACACTTAACTAATTTTATCGAAGAAAACGATCAAGATTATATATTAGAAACAATTGAAACTCTAGAAAGCTTAACAGAAGTATCGTCTTTAAAAGATGAAGAACTAGATGTTATTGGAGAGTTAATTTCTAATTTATATGGAGCAGTAGAGATAGATAAAATGATAAAAAAAGGCACACCAAAAAAAGAAGCATTAAATTCTTTTATGAAACGTGTTTTAGGGTCTATAGATAATTAAATTGTAACTATTTATAATCTATACTTTTACACCAAATAAAAAACTACTTTGCAATTTTACAAGGTAGTTTTTTTTGTGCCTTATAATTACGTATTTTTGGGCGTTACCTAAAGGTCGCGCTTTCCACTATATCTTTTTTGTAAAAAACAAAAAAGGATGTCGTTTCAATCGCTAACGCTGGCCTATTTAATGACAATTTGACCAAACCCAACAAATGGCACGTTTTTTAACGTATTCATTCTATAGTATAAAAGAAAAATATGAGTTTTTTTAAAAAAATATTTTCAAAAGAAAAAAAAGAAACCTTAGACAAAGGTTTAGAAAAATCTAAAGAAAGTTTCTTTGGTAAACTAACCAAAGCAGTAGCAGGTAAATCTAAAGTAGATGATGATGTTTTAGATAATTTAGAAGAAGTTTTAGTAGCATCAGATGTAGGTGTAAATACCACATTAAAAATTATAGATAGAATAGAAGCAAGAGTAGCCAAAGATAAATACGTTGGTACAGACGAGTTAAATAAAATTCTTAGAGAAGAAATAGCAGGATTATTGTCTGAAACTAATTTGGGTAACGAAACAGAATTTAAAATTCCAGAAATACCAAATGATGCTTCTGGAAATAAAATGCCTTATGTTTTAATGGTTGTAGGTGTTAATGGAGTTGGTAAAACAACTACCATTGGTAAATTAGCAAGTCAATTTAAAAAACAAGGATTAAAAGTTGTTTTAGGAGCAGCAGATACTTTTAGAGCAGCAGCCATAGACCAATTACAAGTTTGGGCAGACAGAACAGAGGTGCCAATTATACGTCAAGAAATGGGTTCAGATCCAGCTTCAGTTGCTTTCGATTCATTAAAATCTGCAGTGAATCAAAATGCAGATGTGGTAATTATAGACACAGCTGGGCGTTTACACAATAAAGTAAATTTAATGAACGAACTAACAAAAATAAAACGTGTAATGCAAAAAGTAGTAGCAAATGCTCCTCATGATGTTTTATTAGTGCTAGATGGTTCTACAGGACAAAATGCATTTGAACAAGCTAAGCAGTTTACCAAAGCAACAGAAGTAACTTCTTTAGCTGTTACAAAATTAGACGGAACAGCAAAAGGTGGAGTCGTAATTGGTATTTCTGATCAATTCCAAATTCCTGTAAAATATATTGGAGTAGGAGAAGGGATAGATGATTTGCAGGTGTTCAATAAAGTAGAATTTGTAGATTCTTTTTTTAAATAAACTATGAAGAAAAGTATAAGATAAAGGCACTGTCCAAGATTTTGTGTAAATAAAATTTCAGAGGGTTTAACTTATTTAGAGTTGAACCCTTTTTTCAATTATAGCCAAAAATTGATTAAGTATTAGTTCTCAATTATGAATTGGTTGTTTCCATTTTTTTTGGTTACTTGTATTAAAAATCTCTTTCCTTATTTTACAGTCATATATAGTGAACTCACTATATATCATATCTACCATAGGTGGAATAGGAACTGTGAGAAGGTAATACTATTTTTTGCTCAAAAATTTGTTATCTTGCTTGTATGAAAAAATTAGTCTCATTCAGTTTATATATTTCTATCATTTTTAGTTGTAGTAATGATGAAATGGTACAACACAATAACAATATTAAATTCTCTTCTCCTGAAGCTCAAGGGATGAATTCGAACCTTTTAAATTCTGCTTATATTGAGATGCAAAATAAAGGTTTTGTAGATGGTATTCTTATTGTTAAAAATGACTTTATTGTAGGAGAAAAATATTTTAACGGTTATGATAAATATAAGCCTCATAACGTTAAGTCTGTATCTAAAAGTATTTTATCTGCTGTTTCTGGCATAGCTATAGACGAAGGTTTGATAAATATGAACGATAGACTATTACAGTTCTTTCCTGAGTTTGATAATCAAGTGTTGGATATTAGAAAGAGAGATATTACAATAGAACACTTATTAAAAATGAGAATGGGAATTTTAGCTGACTGGGATTACGTTGGTGGTAACAATGTTTATCTTAACTTATATAATTCTAGTAATTGGGTAGAGAGTACAATATTGCATCCTTTAACTTATAATCCTGGAGAGGTGATGAGTTATAATACATTTCAAACACACTTATTGTCTGTTATTATATCTAAAACATCTCAGAAAACTACATTTGACTATGTAGTAGATAAGTTGTTTAAACCAATGAATATTAGTTTAGATAATTGGGAAGTTGATCCTCAAGGAAATTATTTTGGAGGTAATTCTATGTTTATAACTCCTAGAGAAATGTATTTGTTTGGTAAACTATATTTAAAAGGAGGTAAGTTTAATAATAAACAAATAGTTCCAAATAATTGGGTAGAGTCATCGCTATTATCGACCACTAATTATAATAATTTTAGCATAGGAAAACTAGAAAATTATAATTATGCTAGCTTATGGTGTTTGGGAGAAATAAATAAACATAAATTATTTATGGCTTATGGTTTTGGTGGGCAATTTATAATTGTTTTTCCTGATTTAAACTTAATCATTGTAACTACAGCAAAACATGATATAGACTTTAATTCAGCAGATAACCAAGAAGAAATTTTGTTAGGCTATGTTTCTAAATATATAATACCCTCAATTAATTAAAAGAGAATTTATATCAAATCTATTGATGAATACTCTTTTTTCTTTTTTGTATTATAGACTTCTTTCTTATCTACTACTAAAGCGTTTATCTATTATAAATACTTGGAATATTTTTGGTACTTGTACTCATTTCAAAAACAATTTACAATGCTTTGTGTAACCCAAACTTAACCTTATGAAAAAGTGTTTTGCTGTCGAGCTTTCTATATAGTGACAGGCATAATAATGATAATTATAACTTGATTTTTCACAATCTTTTGTATGTTCATATTACTATAAGTAATTCCATTTTGCCTCTTTATTTTAGTAAAATAAGCTTTAAAGACTTTATTATTTGGTAATTCTTTTACAAAGTTTAGTACAATCTGGACTTCAAATTGTTCTATATCTCTTATTTAAGAGAATTAGTTTTTGCTATTCTTTAAAATTAATTAGAAATTATTTTTCTATGTAAAAATAGAACAGTTTACATATCTATTTTGTGTCCCAATTCTTTTCGTAGTAAATTTGAAAAAAAAAGTTTAATTTCTATGAATAAAAAATCTTGGCCTACAAAAAAGGCAATGCAACAAGTGTATGAAATGAAACTTTGGGGTAATAATCAAACTGAATTTTATTCAGGAGATGGTTCTCATCATCCAGAAATTGTTATTCCATACGTAGAGGTTATAACTTCTTTTTTGGCTTCTTTTAAAGAACCAATCTCTGTATGCGATTTAGGTTGTGGAGACTTTAATATTGGTAAACAACTAGTAAAATATACCAAAAATTATATTGCAATAGACATTGTTAAAAACTTAATAGATTACAACAAACAAAAATTTATAGCAGATAATTTACAGTTTTATTGTTTAGACATTGCAAAAGACAATTTACCTAAAACAGACTGTGTAATTTTAAGGCAAGTATTACAGCATTTATCAAATGCAGAAGTTGGTAATATTGTAAATAAATTAGTAAAATATAAATTTGTAATTCTTACAGAACATTTACCAAATGATAATTTTATCCCCAATAAAGATATTATATCAGGACAGGGAATTCGAATAAAAAAACAAAGTGGAATCAACCTACTAGCTTCTCCTTTTAATTTTAAAGTTAAAGAAGAAAAACAATTATTATCTTATACGTTAAGTGATAAAAAAGGAATGATTATAACAACTCTTTACAAAGTATTTTAAGAAGATTAAATAACAATGGCACAACAATTGTTTTTATAGTATTGATGATTTTTTAAATATTATCTATTTATTTGATTATCAATAAAATAAAAACAAAACATTGATGGCGATTTTATGAGTTTCATAAATCAATGTCAGTATGACAGATATACAGCAAATGAGCAAACCAAAAGTAATGCATATAGACAATTTGTCGCTTCACAGTATGTTAAATGAAGATTCTGAGTTAATCCCTTTAATGACACCAGAAGATGAAGAAATTATTAACAAAGAAAGTGTACCAGAAATTTTACCAATTTTACCTTTAAGAAATACGGTTTTATTTCCTGGAGTTGTAATTCCGATTACAGCTGGTAGAGACAAATCTATTCAACTAATAAAAGATGCAAATAAAGGCAATAAAGTAATTGGTGTTGTAGCACAGAAAAATGAAGATGTAGAAGAGCCAGAGTTAAAAGACATTCATACTACTGGTGTTGTTGCGCAAATTTTACGAGTTTTAAAAATGCCAGATGGTAACACTACAGTTATTATTCAAGGTAAAAAACGCTTTGAAATTGATGAAATTGTTCAAGACAAACCTTATTTAAAGGCAAAAGTAAAAGAAGCTTTTGAAGATAGAGAAATTGATGATGTTAAGGAGTTTGACGCCATTATAGACTCTATAAAAGAACAAGCTTTAGAGGTAATTAAAGAAAATCCAATGTTGCCAAGTGAAGCTTCTTTTGCCATTAAAAACATAAAATCAAATTCTTTTTTGGTGAATTTCATTTCATCAAATATGGATTTATCTGTCGCGCAAAAACAAGTAATTTTAGAAAAAGACAATTTAAAAGAACGAGCTTTATTAGCTTTAAAAAATTTAAACAAAGAACTTCAAAAATTGAAATTACGTAATGATATTCAGTCTAAAACGCGCGAAGATTTAGACCAACAGCAACGTGAATATTATTTACACCAGCAATTAAAAACCATTCAAGAAGAGTTAGGTGGTGCTTCTAATGATCAAGAATTAGAGGAAATGCGAAAGCAAGCAAAATCTAAAAAATGGAATAAAGAAGTTGCAGATACTTTCGATAAAGAAATCAACAGATTAAAAAGAATGAATCCTCAAGCTGCAGAATATGGTGTGCAGCGAAGCTATTTAGAACTATTATTAGAACTTCCTTGGGGTATTTATTCTGAAGATAAATTCGATTTAAAACACGCAACAAAAGTATTGGATAGAGATCACTTTGGCTTAGAAAAAGTGAAAGAAAGAATTATAGAGCATTTAGCGGTTTTAAAGTTAAGAGGAGATATGAAATCTCCAATTATATGTTTATACGGACCTCCAGGAGTTGGTAAAACCTCTTTAGGAAAGTCGGTTGCAGAAGCATTAGGACGTAAATATGTACGTATGTCTTTAGGTGGTTTACGCGATGAAGCTGAAATTAGAGGGCATAGAAAAACCTATATTGGAGCAATGCCTGGACGTTTAATTCAGAATTTGAAAAAAGCTGGAACTTCCAACCCAGTTTTTGTACTGGATGAAATAGATAAACTTGGGCAAAGTCATCAAGGTGATCCATCTTCTGCAATGTTAGAAGTTTTAGATCCTGAACAAAATGAAGCTTTTTACGATAATTATTTAGAAGTTGGTTATGATTTATCTAAAGTGCTTTTTATTGCAACAGCAAATAATTTAGGGCAAATTCCTTGGGCATTACGTGATAGAATGGAAGTTATAAATGTTACTGGATACACAATTGAAGAAAAAATAGAAATTGCCAAAAGACATTTATTGCCTAAACAATTAAAAGAACATGGGTTAACTACAAAAGATTTAAAGTTAGGCAAACAACAAATAGAAATTATTGTAGAGGGTTACACACGCGAGTCTGGTGTTAGAGGTTTAGAAAAGAAAATTGCCAAAGTGGTACGTTTTGCTGCAAAATCTATAGCTTTAGAAGAGGAATATGATGTTGCAATTTCTTCAGAAAAAATAGAAGAAATTTTAGGAACTCCAAGAAATAGAGACAAATACGAAAACAATGGAGTTGCTGGTGTGGTTACAGGTTTAGCTTGGACAAGCGTTGGTGGAGATATTTTATTTATAGAGTCTATATTATCAAAAGGAAAAGGAACACTTTCTATTACTGGTAACTTAGGAAATGTAATGAAAGAATCTGCAACTATTGCACTACAATATATAAAATCGAATGCAGAAGAATTTGGGATAAACCCAGAAATTATGGAGAAGTACAATGTACATATTCATGTACCAGAAGGAGCAACTCCAAAAGACGGCCCAAGTGCAGGAATTACAATGTTAACATCTTTGGTTTCTTCTTTTACACAACGTAAAATTAAAAATAAGTTGGCAATGACAGGAGAAATTACTTTGCGTGGTAAAGTATTGCCAGTTGGCGGAATTAAAGAAAAAATTTTAGCAGCAAAAAGAGCAAATATTAAAGAAATTATTTTGTGTGAAGACAACAAAAAAGATATTTTAGAAATAAAAGAAAGTTACTTAAAAGGTTTGACTTTTCATTATGTTTCTGATATGAAACAAGTTATAGAAATTGCACTTACCAAACAAAAAGTAAAAAAAGCTAAGAAGTTAGCTTAGTTAAAGAGGCTGTCTAAAAAGTAGTTATGTATGTCAAACTGAGCCTTTCGTCTTTGCTCAAGACAGGCTTTGTTGAAGTTTTATAATTCATTGATTATCAATTGTATTAAGACAAGTTCAATACAACAAGTAGTTAATTTATTTACTTTTTAAACAGCCTCTTTTTTACAGATAAAATAAAAAGTTTAATTTCGATAAAATTTTTGATATGAGTAATAATTACGATGTTGTTATAGTTGGTGCAGGTACTGCAGGATTAATGTTGGCAAGAGAGTTTGGTAAAGCAAAAATAAAAACATTACTCTTAGACAGGAAAGATAATTTATTAGAATTTTCTTTTAATACTTTAGGAAGTTTTATCAATTTAAAAGATTTTGATTTAACCGAAAATGTGGTTGCTCAAAAAATTGATACCTGTACATTCCACTCAAAAAATATAACAAGAAAAATTAAAGGTGATGCCTATATTTTAGATAAGAAAAAAGTACATGAAGAGCTTTTATCATCTATAGATTCTAAGTATATAACAACCATTTTAAAAGTTAATATTAAAGATATTCACAAAGATGAAACAGGAAATTTTACATCTGTAACAGACACAAAAAAAAACGAATATTTTGGTAAAATTTTTATTGATGCTTCTGGTACAAATGCAGTAATTAGTAAAAAAATTGGACTGCGTTCAAAAAAAGTAGATTTGGCAACAGGAGTTGAATATAATGTGCAATATCATGGAAACCCTCAAGAGGCGCATCTCTTAGTTGGAAAAGCATATCAAGGAGGTTATGGGTGGATTTTTCCACTTCAAAACAAAAGAGCAATTATAGGTTTTGGTACTTTTGATGAAAAAATTGTTAAAGAATTAAAACAAAGGTTAAATAGCATTCTCAATTTACCAAAAATAAAGAAATTAGTCACAAAAGATAATGAATTGGTAGAAGGAGGTAGCATACCTTTAACACCAGTTTTAGATAAGTTTGTATTAAATAATTTAGTATGTGTTGGAGATAGTGTTTCTCAAGTAAATCCTATTGTTGGAGAGGGTTATAAATTTATCTTTGAAGCAGCAATAATGGCATCAAAAGCAATAGAGAAATCTTTAAAGAGTAATGATTTAAGTTATTTATCTGAATACGAAACTGTTTGGAAGAAACGCTTCTTCGATAACTATTCCCGTTCAAAAAAATCTCAACAGAAATTATTTAAATATTCTCAAAATGATCTTTTAATGGATTTTGCTTTTTTAATGATGAAAATAAGATCAGATGCTAGTATTATTAGGTCTTTGTCTGGAGAATATGGCTTAGATAAAATAGAAAATTAATTTTTTCTACTTTTATTCGGTTTTAGGTTGGCTTTGCCAAATTACATTCATAATTTTCCATTGGCCATTTACTTTGGCTAAGTGAAACAAATCAATACCCCATTCTGCAGTTAATTTTGCAGAAGCAGTTTTAGAATTTACATCAAAAATTTCTATTTTTTTAGGAGAGTCTTTGGTAACATTTTTCCCACTTTTATTCCATCTTGCAGATAAATTAACCAATTGTTTGTAAGTCATTTCTAAATTATCTACGTACTGTTTTTTATCTGGATGAAACCAATATCCAACTTTACGTAAAGTGGTATCTACGCTTTTTTCTATTCTTGTAGAATCTACCAAATACAAACCTTCTACATAATCTAAAATAGCATTTTCTACTTCTTTATAGTTAGGAGTTTTTTTTACAACTTCAATTTTATCTTGTGTTGTTTTATTGTTAGAAGTTTCACAAGAATATGTAAGCAGTAATATTAATAAAATGGCTAAAAAGAAATGTCTTTTTTTCATAATAAGTTGATTTATAAATGAATGCTAAAGTTAAAAGAAAATATGGGATTTTCTTTTTTTAAAGCATTTTTAACTTATTGAAGCTAAAAAATCTTTCTTATTTGAAGAATTCTTTGGAGTTTTCCCAATGAACGTCCATTTCTGCTAAAGACATATCAGATAGTTGTTTACCTTCTTTTTTCGCAGCTTTTTCTAAGAATTGAAAACGGTTGATAAACTTTTTATTCGTTTTTTCCAAAGCATTTTCTGGGTTTACACCAATAAAACGTGCATAGTTTATCATAGAAAATAAAACATCGCCAAATTCTTTTTCTATGTTTTGTTGGTTTCCTTTTTCGATTTCTTCATTAAGTTCAGCAAGTTCTTCTTGTACTTTTTCCCAAACTTGTGCTGGTTTTTCCCAATCAAAACCTACACCTGCAACTTTATCTTGAATTCTACTGGCTTTTACAACAGCAGGCAAACCTTTTGGGACACCTTCTAAAACAGAATTTTTACCTTCTTTTAGTTTTAATTGTTCCCAATTACGCTTCACATCATCTTCATTTTCAACCTTTACATCTCCATAAATATGTGGGTGTCTGTCAATAAGTTTATCACAAATAGAATTGGCTACATCTGCAATATCAAATGCATTTTTTTCGCTACCAATTTTTGCATAAAAAACAATGTGTAGCAACACATCACCCAATTCTTTTTTAATTTCTGGTAAATCGTTATCTAAAATAGCATCAGCCAACTCGTAAGTTTCTTCTATGGTTAGATGACGCAAACTCTCTAAAGTCTGTTTTTTATCCCAAGGACATTTTTCCCTGAGTTCATCCATAATATCTAACAATCTGTTAATTGCTGTTAACTGTTGTTTTCTACTATTCATTTTTTTTGAGTTTTAAGGTTGAGATTTCTCAATCGCTTAAAAAAGCTCATTTCGAAATGACATAAGTTTTCCGATTTTTTTCTAAAAACTATTCAGATTCAGTTTCATCGGAAACCTTTTCTACTTTAGAAAAATCCATACCAGCTTTAACAAGTGTATTAAACCACTGGATTACTTTTTTAATATTAGATGTGTAAACTCTTTCATCATCATAATTTGGTAAAACCTCTAAGAAAAAAGCTTCTAATTTTTTAGAACTTTCTTTGTGCGATATAGCTTCTTCTCCAGCTGTTTTTTTATACATGGCTGTAAAAACATCTAATAAAGGTATGTCTTCTTCGTACGTATAAATAGCTATATTTTCTAATAAGCTTACATTTTGTGCTGCATTTATTGCCAATCTTTTTTTGTCTAATAAAGATTCTGCTATCACAGCATTTTTAGATTGAGAAATTACTTGAAATAATCCTGGTTTACCAGTTACAGCTATAATTTTACTAAATTCCATTTGTATATTTTTTTGTCTTTTATAAGACTATTTACCTTTTTTTGCTTTCGGAAAACGCATTCTGTAATCAGATCTAATTTTTCCTTTAGAAATATTTTCTAATTTCTTTTTAATTAACCTTTTCTTTAATGTAGATAGTTTATCTGTAAATAAAATACCTTCTATATGATCATATTCATGCTGAAAAACTCTGGCAGCTATACCCTCTAAAGTTTCTGTATGCTTTTTAAAGTCTTCATCTTGATACTCAATTGTTATTTTTGGCTGACGAAAAACGTCTTCACGAACATCAGGTATACTTAAACAACCTTCGTTAAAAACCCATTCTTCTCCTTCTTCTTTTATAATTTTTGCATTTATAAAAACCTTATTAAAATCTTTTAAAGCAGTTCTATCTTTTTCAGATAAATCTTCATCTTCTGCAAAAGGAGAAGCATCAATTAAAAATAAACGAATGGCTTTACCAATTTGTGGTGCAGCCAATCCAACACCAGAAGCATTGTACATTGTTGCTCTCATGTTGGTAATTAATTCTTTTAAATTGGGGTAATCTTTGTCTATTTCTTCGCAAACTTTGCGTAAAACAGGATCTCCATAAGCAACAATAGGTAATATCATTTATTTTGATTTTTAACGGTGCAAAAATACAAATTAGAATTGCGAATAACCAACTTATTAGAAGCGTTTTTATTGATTGTATAAATAAGATTGCAAGATAATTGTGGCACTAATTTCATCAATTAAACCTTTGTTTCTTCTTTGTTTTCTTTTTAAACCACTATCAATCATAGTTTGAAAAGCCATTTTAGACGTAAAACGTTCATCAATTCGTTGAATAGGAATATTAGGAATCTCTTTTTGTAACTTTTCTAAAAAAGGAGCAATAAAAATGGCACTTTGGCTATCAGAATTGTCCATTTGTTTGGGTTTACCAACAACAAAAAGAACTACTTTTTCTTTAGAAATATACTCTTTTAAAAAAGAAATTACCTCTTCTGTAGGAATTGTGGTAAGTCCTGAAGCAATAATTTGTAATTCATCTGTAACAGCAATACCTGTTCTTTTTTCACCAAAGTCGATGGCTAAAACTCGTCCCAAATCTATAATATTTTTGCAAAAATACAGTTTACAAATCAATAGCAATAAAAGAATTTAGTTTTTATTGGGTTGATACCTAGGCAATTTAGATGAATTGTTGTTTTGTTTGTATATTCATAATTAAACAACTACTAATAATCTGTTTAAAAAACGTATATTCGTTTTGATTTTTGTAGATACATTTATATTTGCATAAATTAATTTATTATAATGAAAGAAATAAGACAAATTATAGAGTCAGCTTGGGAAAATCGTGAGTTATTAAAAGATGAAAACACGATTAATACCATTAGAAAAGTGGTTGATTTATTAGATAAAGGAGAGTTAAGAGTAGCAGAACCAGTAAATGAAGGTTGGCAAGTAAATGAAGGTTGGCAAGTAAATGAATGGGTAAAAAAAGCTGTGGTTTTGTATTTCCCAATTCAAAAAATGGAAACTTTAGAAGCTGGAATTTTTGAGTATCATGATAAAATTCCTCTAAAGAAAAACTTTGCAGAAAGAGGTATTAGAGTTGTACCAAATGCAGTTGCAAGACATGGAGCATTTATTTCTCCAGGAACCATTTTAATGCCAAGTTATGTAAATATTGGTGCTTATGTAGATGAAGGAACTATGGTAGATACCTGGGCTACAGTAGGTTCTTGTGCACAAATTGGAAAAAACGTGCATCTTTCTGGTGGAGTAGGAATTGGTGGTGTTTTAGAGCCATTGCAAGCAGCTCCTGTAATTATAGAAGATGGTGCTTTTATTGGCTCTAGATGTATAGTTGTAGAGGGTGTTAGAGTAGAAAAAGAAGCAGTTTTAGGTGCAAATGTAGTTTTAACAATGAGTACCAAAATTATAGATGTTACTGGAGATAAACCTGTCGAAACAAAAGGAGTTGTTCCTGCTAGATCTGTTGTAATTCCTGGTAGTTACACCAAAAAATTTGCTGCTGGAGAATATAATGTACCTTGTGCATTAATTATTGGAAAAAGAAAAGAAAGTACCAACAAAAAAACATCTTTAAACGATGCATTGCGTGAGTATGATGTAGCTGTTTAAAATATTCTATGACAAAGATTACTGCAATTATACCTACTTTAAATGAAGAAATTCATATAGCTGATGCTATCCAATCAGTAAGTTTTGCAGATGAAATTATTGTGATAGATTCTTACAGTTCAGACAAAACTGTAAAAATTGCAGAGCAATTTAATGTAAAAATCATCAAGCGTAAGTTTGATGATTTTTCTTCTCAAAAAAACTTTGCTATAAGTCAAGCCAAACATGCTTGGATTTACATTTTAGATGCAGATGAAAGAGTTACACCAGAAGTAGAAAAAGAGATTCTGAGCGCAGTAAAAAAACCTAATGGAAATGTAGGTTTTTTTCTAAGAAGGAGCTTTTATTTTGCAGGTAAAAATATTAATTACGGAGGTTGTCAAAGAGACAAAGTAGTGCGTCTGTTTTTAAAAGAGCACTGCAAATATAAAGGTGTAGTGCACGAAACTATTTATACAGAAGGTAAATTAGGTTTTTTTAAAAACAAAATAGAACATTATTCTTATAAAAATTATGATCATTATATTTCTAAAATGAATCATTATGGGACGTTAAGAGGTAAGCAATATTTTGAAGAAGGTAAAAAAGTAAATTTATATCATATACTCATAAAACCACCTGCACGTTTTTTTATTCATTATTTTATAAGGCTAGGTTTTTTAGATGGTTTTCCAGGCTATATTTTTGCCAAAACTCAAGCTTATGGTGTTTATAATAAGTATATTAAACTTTGGCTGCTAAAAAAGGGGCTAAAATAACTCTTCCTAAAAAAATTAATTTTTTAAATAAAAAAAATAATTTTTTACACACCTATTTAATTTATAAGTAAATAATGTTAGGATTTGCCAAAAAGGTCTTATAATTTCTCTGACTGCTTTTTTCCAAATTAACATATTGTTTTGCTGTATGGTACTACCTCCCATTTTTTTATCAATACTAACTACGTATTGTTTGTTTGTAGAGTATAAAGGTACTTTATGCTTATAAACATCTTGTTTCATTACATCTATAGGTGCATAATAATTACTTAAATTATTTGTTAATTTTTGGGCAGCATTTTTACCAATAATCTGACCAATCATTAAAACTGGAGGCATTAAGTATTTTGTAAGTAATTTGCTTTTTTCAAGTGAATAAAATCCTTTTTTACCAGAAATGTCCAAAAAATCGTTAGTTGTAATTTGTTGTAAAAGTTGTTCTATATCTGTAAGAAAATCTTTATGAAGTAAAGCATCGTCCTCTAAAATAATCGAAAAATCTTCTGGTTGTTTAGAAATGAATTCCCAAAGCTTAAAATGAGTCAAGCAAATACCAATTTCTCCATCATTTGGAAAAGGAAAATGTGCTAAAATATTGTGTTTTTTCTTTTCTTTTTTAATGAAATCTCTGTCCAATTCTTTCCCATAAACTGCAGAAATTCGAGTTATAGGAATATTTAGTTGTTTAAACTGATTTTCCATAAAATCTCTACGATCTTTGCTTTTATCTAGGTTTATGTAATAGAATTTGTAAGAACTCATATTTTTATCCAATTTTTACAAGCCACTTCGTTCTCTTTTTCTACAAACCAATTTTTAGGGGCAATGATGGTTTTTTCTTCATTTTTATTTAACCAAGCTCCCCACCAAGAAAAACTACTGTTTGCAGTAATATTATGGTTGCATAAACTCATTAAATACATATCTTCATGAGGTATAGATTTAATATCTACATACACCACATTTTCAATCTTTAAATGTTCTTTTGTCCAAGAAATATCATCAGAAAATACAAAAAAGATTGTATTTTTAAATTTATGATTAATGGTGTTTATTGCTTTTTTATAATATTCTAAATCGCAAGTGCCATGAACTTTATTTGCTTTTTCATCAGAAATATAATCTCCTCTTCTAATGTGTAAAGAACAACTATTTTTAGCTGTTAAAATTTGTTCTGCAACTAAAATACAATCGTTAGATAATTTTGTGTTAATGCTAAAATCTTCTAACAAAATAGCTCTTATTTCTTTAAAATATTTTTCTGTTTGGAAGTACCCTTTTATATATTCATTACCATTAAGTTCTTTGAATTTTGGGTTGAAAAGTAAACTTTTTTCTTTTTTTGATTTCTTAAAACCAATTTTACTTAAAAAAACACTAACTGGATCTGCTATTTTTAAATCAATTTTAAATTTATCTAATTGATATCCACCATGTAATTTGTAAGTTTTGAATTTAGAGATATCTAGTTTTACATCATAGCCTTTAACTGACAAACTTTTAGCATACGCATACTGAAACATTTGGTTTCCAAGTCCACCAAGAATTCTAACTATAACCATATAATGTAAACTTCTAAATTTAGAGCTATTAAGCAAAAGTACGAATGTTATCACAATTTTCTTTTATCAATTTGAGGATAAAAGAATAGAAAACAATAAATTTGTGGCACTTTTAAAAATATGAAATACACAAAAGCCCTTTCCTCAGAAATATTTACAATAATTTCTAAAGCATCTAAAGAGTTGCAGCTAGATAGTTATGTAATTGGTGGTTTTGTACGCGATTTTTTCTTGAAAAGAGGAACAGCTAAAGATGTAGATGTTGTAGCAATTGGCAGTGGAATAGATTTAGCTTTGAAAGTTTCTGAAATGTTACCCAAAAAACCCAAAGTGCAAGTTTTTAAGACTTATGGCACTGCAATGTTACGTTATAAAGATATAGAAATTGAGTTTGTTGGTGCAAGAAAAGAATCTTATACAGAAGAAAGTAGAAACCCAAATGTTTTTGAAGGCACTTTACAAGACGATCAAAACAGAAGAGATTTAACAATAAATGCATTGGCATTGAGTTTAAATGAAGACGATTTTGGTACACTTTTAGACCCATTTAATGGTATAGAAGATTTAAAAAACAGAGTTGTTAGAACACCTCTAAACCCAGATATTACGTATTCTGATGACCCTCTAAGAATGATGCGTGCAATCCGTTTTACAACACAATTAAATTTTAATATAGAAAAAGATTCTTTAGATGCAATTACTAGAAATGCATATAGATTAAAAATAATTACTAGAGAACGTATTGTAGATGAGTTGCATAAAATTTTAGCTTCACCTAAACCCTCTATTGGTTTTTTGTTATTGGAAAAAACAAGCTTGTTGCATCAAATTCTTCCTGAATTAACTGCATTAAAAGGGGTAGAAGAAGTTGAGGGGCAAAAGCATAAAGACAATTTTTACCATACTTTAGAAGTGGTAGATAATATAGCAAAAAATACAAATGATGTTTGGTTACGTTGGGCAGCTTTGTTGCATGATATTGGTAAAGCACCCACTAAAAAGTTTAGTAAAAAAGTAGGATGGACGTTCCATGCACATGAATTTGTTGGATCTAAAATGGTTTACAAATTATTTAAACGTCTTAAAATGCCACTAAATAACAAAATGAAATTTGTTCAGAAAATGGTTTTATTAAGCTCAAGACCTATTGTTTTGGCAAGCGAAGTTACAGACTCTGCAGTAAGACGTTTAATTTTTGATGCAGGTGATGATATTAATGCGTTAATGACATTGTGTGAAGCAGATATTACCACGAAAAACCCAAGAAAATTTAAGCGCTATCATCAAAATTTTGAACTAGTAAGAACTAAAATTAAAGAAGTAGAAGCGCGTGATAAAATACGTAACTTTCAGCCTCCAGTTTCTGGAGAAGAAATTATGAGTGCTTTTAATTTAAAGCCTTGTAGAGAAATAGGGCAAATTAAAGAAGCCATAAAAGAAGCTATTTTAGATGGTAAAATTCCTAATGAATACCAGGCTTCTTATGATTTTATGATTGAAAAAGGGAAAGAGTTGGGGCTTAAAAAAGTTTGAAACAGTAACCTTTTTTAAAATCGATATTGATAAATTAAACCCGCAGATTGGTAACTATCTACAGAGTTTATATTAAGACTGTAATTTATACCCACAGAATAATTTTTAGAAAAATTTACTAATAATCTTAACTTTACAGGAAAAGCAATTGAACTTAAAGAGAGTTCTTTTACAGAATCATCAGGCTTATTTTTTAAAAAACTAAATGTTTCTGCCCAAGTAATATATGATGCGTGTGTTCTATAAGTTTCTCTAAAAAAACCAATTCCTGCAAAAACTTCAAATTTAAACCATTCATCTATTTTTATATTTCTACCATAAAGTAGATTTGCAGAAATATTAGCTCTACTAGTTTCAATCTTTAAAATTTTTAAAAACCAGTTAAATGTTCCATCAACAGATAAAGCAAACAGGTTTTTATTATATCTTGTCGCTAAAAAAAAATCAGTATATATAAATGAATTACTGTTAGTTCCGTTTTCTGGTTCATATTCACCTAATGTTACAGATAAAGACTCAAACTCTAACTTATTTTGAGAGTAAGTTTTGATAAAGAATAGTAAAATACCAATTGTTAGTATTATTTTTTTCACAACTTTTTATTTCAAAAATATATAAAATACTTTTAAAAATAACTTTAATTAAGTTTGTTTACCAAAAAAAGTTTTGTAACACATTATCAACCAAGTAATAAAGAACACAATTACTCCTAAGTGTAGTTTACCTAGAATAAATTTAGAAATGATAACAGGACATAAAATATCAATAGGAAATATTGCTAAAAAGATAAAGTTTGTCCAAAGTAATATTTTATCTACCCTAGTTTTTTTTGAGAAAAGGTACCAAATTCCATAACCAACCATGGCAATAACGTAAGTATGTAATTCAGAACTTAACCCAAAAAGAATTAAATAACCCATTAAAATGCCAAGATACTGAGCTCTTAGTGCAAAATAGTTTTTAAATTTTTTAATATGAAAGGCTGCAGATAGAAAAAGAATACAAAGTACAACCATAGAAATTTTTGAAGCATAGTTGTTTATTTCTGGTGTAATAGTATATACTGCTCTGTAAATACTGTAAAATCCTTGCATTTTAGAATGTCCAGAAATTGCTTCTACCCAAGATTGATAATACACTATTAGTTCGTTAAAATTAAACCGAATTAAGGGTAAAAAAAATAAAAACAAACCTATAAGAATACTGTACAAAACATTTTTCCAAAACTTTGGATAAAATATAAGCATCGATAATTGAAAAATTCCATACACTTTTGTAAACCCAGAAATAGAGATTAAGATTATTGCTAAAAAGGATTGCTTTTTTTCTAATAGCGTGTAAGAAAATAAAAATAGTGCAGCAACAATAGGGTTAAACTGCATAGATAACATTGTTGCAAAGAGCAATAAACATGAAATAAAAAAAAGAAACTTCTTTTCTTTAAATTGATACTTGTCTGGTAAATTAAAAATAGATAAATAAAATAAAGAGTAGGTGAAAAAATTCCATAAAAATGCACCAAGCCAAGTAGGAACTAACGTAAATGGTGTAAATAATATAGAAAATAAAGGCAAATAAATAAAAACATCTAAAGGATTCCCTTTTAAGTTTAAATGATCCCAATCTGAATATGGATTTACATTACTCCAAAAATCAACAGAACCATAATAAAAAATTTGAAAGTTGTTGTAAGATAAATTAATTACTTCTTTTAGAGTAATTGCAAAAGCAAAAAACAATCCAAATAAAAAAATACTTTTTGGTGTTTGAAAAGAAGTTTTTTTAAACGTAGTAATTTTGTTTAAAATAAATCTCATTTTAGCTTAAAGATTGCATAGTAACCAACTTAAAGTACTCTCCTTTTTTAGCTAGTAGCTCCTCGTGTTTTCCTTGTTCAACAATTTGTCCTTTTTTCATTACCACAATTTTATCTGCTTTTTGTATGGTAGATAATCTGTGAGCAATAACTAAAGAAGTTCTGTTTTGCATCATTTTTTCTAATGCAACCTGTACCAACTGCTCTGATTCTGTATCTAAAGCAGAAGTTGCTTCATCTAAAATCATAATAGGAGGGTTCTTTAAAACAGCTCTAGCAATGGATAAACGTTGTTTTTGTCCACCAGAAATAGTATTTCCACTATCTCCTATATTATTTTTGAATTGATCTGGTAAGTCTTTTATAAATTCATAAGCATTTGCAATTTTAGCAGCTTCTAAAATGGCTTCTTCGCTTGCGTTTTGTACTCCTAATTTGATGTTATTTTCTATAGAATCATTAAATAAAATTGAATCTTGAGACACAATCCCCATTAAATTTCTTAACGATTTTTTTGTGATGTTTTTAATGTTTTCACCATCTATAAAAACATCACCTTTATTAACGTCATAAAAGCGCGTAATTAAGTTGGCTAAAGTAGATTTTCCACTTCCAGATTGCCCAACCAAAGCAACAGTTTCCCCTTTATTAATGGTTAAAGAGAAGTCTTTTAGAACATATTCTTTTTTATATTTAAAAGAAATATTTTTAAACTCCACTTTATCTATAAAATCTTGTTTTACAATTGCATCTGGCTTGTCTTTTATACTGTTTTCGGTATTTAAAACAGACATAATTCTTTCTGCAGAAGCTTCTCCTTTTTGAATATTATAAAAAGTTGTTGTTATTAATTTAATAGGATTTAAAACAGTGTAAAACAACACAATGTATCCCATAAATTCATCTGGTTGCAAGGCACTTGTATTCGATAAAACTTCAGTTCCTCCATACCATAAAATGGCAATAATGGTTGCAGAACCTAAAAATTCACTCATTGGCGAGGCTAAAGTTTGTCTATGAAAAACATTTGTCATTAACTTTTTAAAACTAAAAGTAGAGTCATTAAATTTTTGCTCGATAACATTTTCTGCATTAAACCCTTTTATAATTCTTAAACCTGTTAATGTTTCTTCTATAAATGATAAAAAATTACCTGTTTCTTTTTGAGCTTTTATAGAGTTAGCCTTTAATTTTTTACTTATAGAAGAAATGATGAATCCAGAAACAGGAAGTAAAATAAACACAAATAGTGTTAATTTTACACTCATAAAAAACATAATTGCAATAGAAATGATAACCGTTAATGGCTCTCTAACAATTACTTCTATAGATGTTAAAATAGAGTTTTCTACTTCTTGAACATCAGAAGTCATTCTTGCAATAATGTCTCCTTTTCTTTTTTCTGAAAAATAGGAGATGGGCAATTCTACAATTTTACTGTATAATTTATCACGTAAATCTTTTACAATTCCTGTTCTTAAAAAAGTAATTGCATAGGATGCTAAATATCGAAATAAATTTTTTAAGAAAAATAAAGAAAGTGCCAGCAAACAAATAAATAATAATGCTTTTAAATTTCCTTCAGCTTCAATTTTTGCACCAATAAAGTGATAAAAACTCTCTTTTAAGTACGAACCAATATTAGTAATTCCATCATAAGTTGGCTTATCTACTATTTTTTTTTCAGTACCAAAAAGAATACCTAAAACAGGTATAAAAGCTAAAACAGAAAGGACATTAAAAATAGCATATAAAATGTTGAATAGAATGTTTAAAACTGTAAACTTCCTATACTTTTTTTCATATTTTAAAATGTCTTTAAAATAGCCCATTAATTTAAGTTCATTTCTTTTATAATCCTTTGGATTTTAGTATCTAATTCTGCTTCTACTTGTTCAGCATTTTTAGTACTATTTAAAGGAGTGTTTACACTAAAATAAAACTTTATTTTTGGTTCTGTTCCACTTGGTCTTGCAGCAATTCTTGTACCTTTTGTGGTTTGATAAATCAACACATTAGATTTAGGTAAATCAATTTTTGTTTCTACACCAGTTATTAAATTTTTCTGAATTGAAGCATCATAATCAGAAAGTGTTTCAATTTGTTCACCATCAATTTCTGTAATTGGATTGTTACGCATATCACTCAACATTTGTTGAATTTCTGAAGCACCATCCATTCCTTTTTTAGTAATTGAAATTAAATGCTCTTTGTAGAAATTATTTTTAACATAAATATCTAATAATTCTTCGTAAAAAGAACTGCCATTTTGTTTTGCTAGAGCAGCAACTTCGCAAGCTAAAAGTGTGGCTGTAACTGCGTCTTTATCGCGAACAAAATCGCCAACCATATATCCAAAACTTTCTTCACCACCACCAATAAAGTCAAGTTTAGAAGCATCTCTAATTAATTTTGCAATCCATTTAAAACCTGTTAAGCAAACTTTAGTTTCTACACCATAGTTGTTAGCTACGTCATTTACCAATTCAGTAGATACAATTGTAGATCCTACAAATTGATTTCCGTTAATTCTGCCTTCTTCTTTCCATTTTCTAAGAAGAAATTCAGTCATCACAACCATAGTTTGGTTTCCATTCATCAATTTCATATTACCATTAGTATCTCTAACAGCAACTCCTAATCTATCACAATCTGGATCTGTACCAATTACAATGTCTGCTCCAATTTTATTAGCTAAATCAGTTGCCATTTTTAAAGCTTCTGGTTCTTCTGGATTTGGAGATTTTACAGTAGGGAAATCTCCATCAGGTTTTCTTTGCTCTTCTACAATATGCACATCTGTATAACCAGCTTTGGCTAATGCATCTGGCACAGAAATAATAGATGTTCCATGCAAAGAAGTAAACACTATTTTTAAATTTTTTCTATAAATATTCTCAGATAAAGAACCATTTTTAACTGAACCATCAATAAAAGCGTCATCTATTTCTTTGCCTACAACTTCAATTAAGTTTTCATTAGCATCAAACTTAATTTCAGAAAAATCTAACGAATTTACATTTCCAATAATTCCACTATCATGAGGAGGTACAATTTGCCCACCATCTTCCCAATACACTTTATAACCATTGTATTCTGGTGGATTATGAGAAGCTGTTAAAACAATACCAGCATCACAACCTAAATAACGAACCGCAAAAGACAATTCTGGAGTTGGTCTTAAATCTTCAAACAAAAATACTTTAATATTATTTGCAGATAAAACATCTGAAACTACTTTAGCAAATTTTTTGCTATTGTGTCTACAATCATAAGCAATTACTACACTAGGTTGTTCTTTTTTTACATTTTCTAAAATATAATTAGACAAACCTTGTGTTGCTCTACCTAAGGTGTATTTATTAATTCTGTTAGTTCCAGCACCCATTATTCCACGCATACCACCTGTACCAAATTCCATATCTTTATAGAATCTGTCGGCTAAATCTGGTGAGTTAGTATCTAATAATTGTTGAATTTCTTTTTGTGTTTCAGCGTCAAAAGTTGGAGATAACCATTGTTTTGCTTTGTCTAAAATTTCACTCATTTTAGGATGATTTTTTAAGTTGATAGTGAATTGCAAATATACAGTTAGAAATTTAGTTTTTCTTTTATTGTATAGTGTTTTTCGTTGTTATTTGTTTTTATTATGAGTTCGCCAATAAAACCAGCTAAAAATAATAAAGTTCCTAAAATCATAGAGGTTAGAGCGATGTAAAACCAAGGATTGTCAGTCACTAAAATGGTTTTTATGCCTTTATAAACTTTATATAATTTGTATGCACCAATATAGAAGGCAGAAGTTGTACCAAAAAGGAACATTAAAGTTCCCCAAAGACCAAAAAAGTGCATAGGTCTTTTACCAAATTTAGATAAAAATGAAATGGTAATTAAATCTAAAAATCCATTTACAAATCTATCCATACCAAATTTAGTTTCTCCGTATTTTCTAGCTTGATGTTGTACTACTTTTTCTCCAATTTTAGTAAAACCTTCATTTTTTGCTAAAACTGGGATGTATCTATGCATTTCTCCGCTAACTTTTACGGTTTTAATTACTTCGTTTTTGTAAGCTTTTAAACCACAATTAAAGTCATGTAATTTTAAGCCAGAAGTTTTTCTTGCAGCTGCATTAAATAATTTAGAAGGAATGTTTTTGGTGATGACATTGTCATAACGCTTCTTTTTCCAGCCAGAAATTAAATCAAAATTTTCTTTTATAATTAAGTTGTATAATTCTGGAATTTCCTCTGGATTGTCTTGCAAATCTGCATCCATCGTAATCACAACTTCACCTTGTGCTAATTCAAAACCAGCATCTAAAGCTTGTGATTTACCATAGTTTTTCTGAAATCGGATTCCTTTTATCTCTTTATGACTTGCAGATAATTTTTCGATGACTTGCCAAGAGGTATCTGTACTACCATCATCAATAAAAATAATTTCATATAAATAACGATTGGATTGCATAACTTTTGCAATCCAATCGTATAATTCTTGTAAAGATTCTTCTTCGTTAAGAAGGGGTATTACTATCGAAATATCCATAGTATGAGTTCAAAATTTTGTAATTAAAATTCAAAGTTACTGTTTTATGAATATATAGAACGTTTATCTTTAAATTTAATAAGTATCTTCTTCTACATGTTTTGTAATTGCAGCTACAATTGCAGATATAACAAATCCTACAAACGCCATAAATAGTACTCCAATAGCATCTCCTATAAGAGTTCCTTGAAATTTAGAAGTCATTTCTATTTGTGCATCTATTTGCTCTTCTGTTAAACCAGCATCTACCAATCCTGTTCTTGTAACTTCTTCTAACTGAGTATAAAATTCTGGTTCTATAAAACCTGTAAAGATATGTTGATAAATAATACCAATTAAAGTACCAATTACAACAATACCTACTCCAATTTTAACTCCTTGTCCCCAACTCATAAAACCACCATTGATTTTTTTATAGGCAGACATACCAATTATTGGGAAGGCAATAAGCGCAACAACCATTATACCTAAGTTAATGTAACCTCCTTTAGGATCTAAATGCATTCCTAGAGCGTAAACAATTAGACTAGATATTACTAATACCAGACCATAATATAGACCGTTGTTTAATATAATACTTTTACTACTTGCTTGATTTTCCATTTTTTACTGTTTTAGTTAGTTATACAAATATATTCAATTCATTTAGATAGTTTTTGTTTTTTATAAATTTTGTAAACTATCAAAACAATTAATTAGTAATCAAACTCTTAAAAATGTTACAAAAAATTACTGTTTTTTTGGTTGATAAAATAAAAATCTGTTGTAAATTTGCAGTGGCAAGTCCTACACAACTAGCTCCCTTTGAATCCTCCAGGGTGGGAACACAGCAAAGGTATTAGGTTGTAGCAGTGTGATGTAGATAGCTTGCCATTTTTCTTGTTCTGAATTTATTTCAGAATCCCATCAAGTTTCCTTAAATTTATTTTTTGTTAATTCGTAATTCATAATTAGAAATTTACTTTTATGTCTAAAATTGTATTAATTACTGGAGCTTCTTCTGGAATTGGAAAATCGATTGCAACCTTTTTATCTAAAAAAGGATATACAGTTTATGGCACCAGTAGAAATCCTAAAAATTTAGAAAAATTTTCTTTTGAGTTGATTGCTTTAGATGTTTTAAAGGTTGATACAATTAAATCAGCTATTGATTTTATTATAAAAAAAGAAGGAAGACTAGATGTTTTGGTAAATAATGCTGGAATGGGAATTACAGGCCCAATTGAAGATACACCAACAGACGAAATGAGAGCTGTTTTTAACACTAACATGTTTGGTGCTATTGATGTCATGAAAGCTGTTTTACCACAAATGAGAAAACAAAAGTCTGGAACTATTATAAACGTAACTTCTATTGCTGGTTATATGGGCTTGCCTTTTAGAGGCTTATATTCTGCCACAAAAGGAGCTTTAGAAATTGTTACGGAAGCTGCAAGTATGGAGGTTAAAAACTTTGGGATAAATGTTGTAAATGTTGCTCCTGGAGATTTTGCTACCAATATTGCTGCTGGTAGATACCATACACCAGTGTTTGAAAACTCTGCTTATAAAGAAAATTACCAAGCGAATTTAGATTTGATGGATTCACACGTAAGTGGTGGAATGGATCCTGTAGAAATGGCAAAAGCTGTTTACAAAATTATAAATACAGATACCCCTAAAATTCATTACAAAGTTGGCGGATTTATGGAAAAATTCTCTATTGTTTTAAAACGAATTTTACCAGATAGAGTTTATGAAAAACTCTTGATGAATCATTATAAATTATAATTTAACATTTCCTTTTTTTTGATTGTTTATAAATGGTAGAAAAATAGTTTTTATTACTGCCAAAAAATTATAAGTGAGTAACTATCTTTGCGTTAGGGATTGCAGCATTTGTTTGAGCTCTTTTGTGAAGAATGAACAAAAAGCGAGTGCGAAAAGCCCGACCTTTTTAGGGAACGCCCAAATAAATAAAAATTACACGTAAATACATATAAATGAAATTTTTTATAGACACTGCAAATTTAGAGCAAATTAAAGAAGCACAAGCTTTAGGAATTTTAGATGGAGTTACCACAAACCCATCTTTAATGGCAAAAGAAGGAATTACTGGAGAAGCCAACATTATTAACCATTACAAAGCAATTTGTGAGTTAGTAGATGGCGATGTTTCTGCAGAAGTAATCTCTACAGATTTTGATGGAATGGTTAGAGAAGGAGAAGCTTTGGCAGCTTTAAATCCGCAAATTGTGGTAAAATTACCCATGATAAAAGATGGCGTAAAGGCATGTAAATATTTCTCATCTAAAGGAATCAAAACCAACGTAACTTTGGTTTTTTCTGCTGGGCAAGCATTATTAGCTGCAAAAGCAGGAGCTACTTATGTATCGCCTTTTATAGGACGTTTAGATGATATTTCTACAGATGGTTTAAACTTAATCGCAGAAATTCGTCAGATTTACGATAATTACGGTTTTGAAACAGAAATTTTAGCAGCTTCTGTGCGTCATACAATGCATATTATAGATTGTGCTAAATTAGGTTCTGATGTGATGACTGGACCTTTAAGCGCCATTGAAGGTTTGTTAAAACACCCTTTAACAGATATTGGTTTGGCTAAGTTTTTAGCAGATTATAAAAAAGGAAATTAATCCCATCCTAGTCTTTCCTAAGGGAAGGAACACTCTTGTGTGAAAAGTGAGTTGAAATTAATTTTTAAAATTATTTTTTTGAAGCTATTTCCTGCTTTCACTACTCGCTTTTTTTATTCAAAAAAGAATAAAAAAGAGCTCAAACAGGTCGTTCAATCAGGGCTAAACTTGTTTGCTAACAATTACTATAATTAAATTGCTTTTTGTGAGCAAAGAGACTAACATAAACATTCCCAGCAAGAGTTCCTCTCCTTTGGAGAGGATAGGAGAGGTTTTTTTTCCCAAAAAAGAACTCGCACAACTTGTAATTACAGCATGTCATCAATTTCATATTAATACTGTTGTAATTTCTCCAGGTTCACGAAACGCACCACTTACTGTTGGTTTTTCTAATCATCCAGAAATTAAAACTTTAAGTGTTGTAGATGAAAGATGTGCAGCCTTTTTTGCCTTAGGAATTGCGCAACAAACGCAAAAACCAGTAGCAATTTTATGTACTTCTGGTTCTGCGTTGTTAAATTATTATCCTGCAATTGCAGAAGCTTTTTATAGCAATATTCCATTAGTGGTTATTTCTGCAGACAGACCCAAACATTTAATAGATATTGGTGATGGGCAAACTATTAGACAAGAAAACGTGTTTGCAAATCATATCTTATTTTCTGCAAATTTGGTTGAAAGTGATTCTTTTATAGCTCAAAACAAGCAACAAATAGCTGAAGCTTTACAAATAGCAACATCTCAAAAAGGTCCAGTTCATATAAATGTTCCTTTTGATGAGCCTTTGTATGAAACTGTAAATGAAATGCAAGAATTTCATTTTCCTCATATTAGTATGAGTTCTTTAGATAATTCTCATATTAATTATGAAGCGTTATCTAAAATTTGGAATGCAGCAGAAAAGAAAATGATTTTGGTAGGCGTAAATTATCCTGATGCAGCATTGCATAGTTTAATAGATTTGTATGCAGAAGATGACTCTGTTTTAATCTTAACAGAAACAACCTCTAATTTACATCATAAAAAAGCAATTAACTCTATAGATCAATTAATTTTTTCTTTAGAAGATGCTGAGTTTAAAGAGTTACAACCAGATGTTTTAATCACTTTTGGAGGGATGATTGTCTCGAAAAGAATCAAGCGTTTTTTAAGAGATTATGCTCCAAAACATCACTGGAACATAGATGAAAAAAAAGCTACAAATACGTTTTTTTGTTTGTCGGAATTTATTCAAATAAAACCTGTAGATTTCTTTACTCAATTTAATCAGTTTATAGAAGTTTCTAAAAGTAATTATCAACCAAAATGGCTACAGATTAGAGATTACAGAAGAGCAAAACATAGCGAATATTTTAAAGATTTAAACCACTCAGATTTTAAAGTTTTCGAACAAGTTTTAAATACAATTCCTAATAACTGTCAATTACAAATTAGTAATAGTGCTATTATTAGGTATGCACAATTATTTACCATAAATAAAACAGTTGAAGTTTTTTGCAATAGAGGAACAAGTGGAATTGACGGAAGCACAAGTACAGCAATTGGAGCCGCTTTTGCATCAAAAAAACAAACTGTTTTTATTACAGGAGATTTAAGTTTTTTTTACGATTCTAATGCACTTTGGAATAAAAACATTCCTGCTAATTTTAGAATTATTTTAATTAATAATTCTGGTGGAGGAATTTTTAAAATAATTCCAGGGCCAGGAACTACAAATGCCCAAAAGTATTTTGAAACACCACATTGTTTAACTGCAGAACATTTGGCTAAAATGCATAATTTTAATTATGTAAAAGCAAACTCAAAAGAAACTGTAAAAAATGGATTGGAAGTTTTTTTCGAAACATCAGAAAGACCAAAAATACTAGAAATTTTTACACCAAGTGCAGAAAATGATGTAGTTTTAAAAGACTATTTTAAATATATAAAATAATGGATAATCAAGAAGAAGAAAACAATTTTAAAGCTTTTGAGTACGACTTTAAAGAAGGAGATAAAGTAAATTTAGTAATTGAAACTGAAACAGGTTTGGGTTATACAGTTCTTATAAATGAAGAATTTGATGGTTTGCTTTTTAGGAGTGAAGTTTTTCAAGAATTGGAAGAGAATATGGAAGTTACTGGTTACATCAAAAATATTAGAGAAGATGGTAAAATAGATGTTTCTTTGCGTCCACAAGGTTTTAGAAATGTTATTGGTTCTGATACAGATAAAGTTTTAAGTAAACTAAAAGATAGTAGAGAAGGTTTTTTGTTGTTGACAGATAAAAGCTCTCCAGATTCAATACGTTTTCACATGAAAATGAGTAAAAAAGCTTTTAAAAAAGCTGTTGGTAATTTATACAAACAAAAACTAATTGTTATTAAAGAAGATAGAATTGAATTGGTAAAATAAAAGGAATGAAAAAGTTTATTTTTTGCATGTTTATTTTGAGCTCAGCATTAGTCAATGCTCAATTTACAGAAACATTGTCTTCAGATAGACCAGGTCAAGCTTTGTCTTCTAGTGTGGTTGGTAAAAACGTTTTTCAAATTCAAGCTGGAATTGATTTTTTGGAGAATACGTCTAACTTTTATCCAAATTCTTTTTTTAGGTATGGTTTGTCAGAAAGGTTTGAGTTAAATACAGGATTTATATTATCTGGAAACAAATTTACAAACAATTTAGAATCTCTAGCAATAGGAGCTAGGTATGTTTTAAATAAAAACCCAGAAGCCAGTTTAAAATCGAGTTTGCAGTTTTCTTATGATATTGGAGCAACGAATAATAATTCGCAATTAACCTATATTTTAGGAAGTTCTTTTTCTGAAAACCTTTCTTACACAGTAAATTTAGGTATTAACTTTAATAAAGATTTTGCAATAAATAACGGAATTTATATTTTTAATATGTCTTATGCTTTAAATGATAAAATGGGTGTTTTTCTAGAACCTTATGGTACATTTTTAAAAAACACTTTCCAATTTAATATAGATTCTGGAGTTTATTACTTACTAAATAACAATTTTCAATTAGATGTTTTAGTTGGTAATAGTGATGGTTTTTTTGCTGGAGCTGGTTTTACTTGGAGAATTCCCTCTAAAAACAACTAATTACATACCACCCAATCTTAAAATATTTTCATAAAAAGCATCCGCATTTGGGTCAGCAGGATCCATTTTACCATAACCAATTTTATAATATTTTAAGGCTTTTTTTATGTTTTTACCTTCTTCATAATATCTACCAATATAATAGTCTCCTAATGGAGATGCAGGAAAAAGTTTTAAAATCATCTTACCAAACTCTCTTAAATGGTCGCCATTTTCTTTTTCAATTACAATTTTTTCAACAGCATAAATATCTCGTTCTCTAATTCCTAAGCTGCTACCAAAAAGAAATTCAATTTCTAAATATTTATTCTCTAAATACGCAATCGCATCAATAGGAGATAAATCTTTAATATTTTTATCAAACTCTTCTTTAGAAATTGCAGAATAAATTTGAAAAACTTTGGTCAATGCTCTTGGAATAGCTTCACTTATAGCAGATATACTATTAGAAGTAACAATAGTATCATTTATAATATTTAAGTTTTTTATTTCTAATGATTTTAAACCCCTTTGTAACTCTCCAATTTTAGTTTGTTTTTTTGTTGAAAATGATGTGGAATTGTTAGTGTAGAAGTAAAAAGTATTGTCTTCTTTTTGAAATTTTCCTAAATTGTAAGATTGAAATTGTTGTCCTACAAAATCTGAAAAAGTTGGATTGATGCAAATGTAAGAGTTGATAAAAGGCGTTGGTTCTTTTAAATAATGTGTAATTAAATTGGCAGAGGTTCCTTCTCCAATCAAAGAAATAAAAGGAGAAGTTCTATAATTACTTTCCATATAAAAAATAACTTCATCTCTTACAAATTGATAAAAAGCGTTGTTATCTGCAGTTAATTTTCCTGTATTTATATCAAAATAAGTATCATTTTTTCTACTTTTTTCCATAGAAATTCCTACAACAATTTGTTTAGGAGCTTTATCTTTTGCAGCAAATAAAACAGCATTTCCTACATAGGCATCAAACAAATATTCTGCATCGAAAACAACAGCTAAAGGATAGTTTTTTATACTATCTTTTTCATAGTCTTTTGGAATGTAGATTTTTAAATTTCTAGTAGTTTCTAATATCTCAGACTCAATATTTTTATCAATAATTTTTTGTGAAAATCCAGAGAAGTAAAAAAGAATAAATATTAATGTTATTGATTTCTTAATCATCATATAGAATGTTTATTTTTGTAAAACAAATATTTTGTTCTCTTAAAAGAACGTCCAAAATACAAAATTATGATACAACCTGAATGGAAAACTGTTAAAGAATATGAAGATATTACTTATAAAAAATGTAATGGTGTTGCAAGAATAGCTTTTAATAGACCCAATGTAAGAAATGCTTTTAGACCCAAAACTACATCAGAATTGTATGATGCTTTTTATGATGCAGGTGAAGATACATCAATAGGAGTAGTGTTGCTTTCTGCAGAAGGACCAAGTACAAAAGATGGTGTGTTTTCTTTTTGTTCTGGTGGAGATCAAAAAGCAAGAGGACATCAAGGTTATGTGGGTGATGATGGTTATCACAGATTAAATATTTTAGAAGTTCAAAGATTGATTCGTTTTATGCCAAAAGCAGTAATTGCAGTAGTTCCTGGTTGGGCAGTTGGTGGTGGACATAGTTTACATGTTGTTTGCGATTTAACTTTAGCCTCTAAAGAACACGCTATTTTTAAACAAACAGATGCAGATGTAACGTCTTTTGATGGGGGTTATGGTTCTGCATATTTAGCAAAAATGGTTGGGCAGAAAAAAGCGAGAGAAATTTTCTTTTTAGGAAGAAATTATTCTGCACAAGAAGCCTATGAAATGGGAATGGTAAATGCAGTAATTCCTCATGATGAATTAGAAAGCACTGCTTACGAGTGGGCACAAGAAATTTTAGCAAAATCTCCAACATCTATAAAAATGTTAAAGTTTGCGATGAATTTAACAGATGATGGAATGGTTGGGCAGCAAGTATTTGCTGGAGAAGCAACACGTTTAGCTTATATGACAGACGAAGCAAAAGAAGGTAGAGATGCGTTTTTAGAAAAAAGAAAGCCAAATTTTCCTAAAAAATGGATACCATAGTTCAGTTGGCAGTATTTTAGTATCCAGTTGGCAGTCAAAGTTTTTGGTAAAGCAAGAGAATATGCTTCCTTGTAAAAAAAAATATAATATTAACATAACAGTTTCTTTTCTTTGGGAAGATTAAGATGGGAATGAAATCACAGGTAGTTACTTTTTTAATAAAATGTCCAGATCAAAAAGGATTGGTAGCAAAAATTACTAGTTTCTTTTACGATAAAGGATTCAATATTTTAAGTTGTCAGCAATATGTAAATTCAATTGAAAATACATATTTCATGAGAGTTCGTTTAAATGCAGATGGCACCAGTATTTCTAAAGAAAAATTAGAAAGTAGTTTTTTAGAATTAGCAACACCTTTACAATTTAGTTGGTCAGTAAATTATGGAGATAAAAAACAAAATGTAGCTATAATGGTGTCGCATACAAGTCATAATTTATACGATTTGTTAGAACGTTACAAAGAAGGTAGGTTAGATTGTAATGTAAAAATGATTATTAGTAATCACGATAAATTAAGACACATTGCAGAAATGTTTAATGTTCCTTTTTATTATTTACCAGTTTCGAAAGAAACAAAATCAGAGCAAGAATCTCAAATAAAAGAATTATTAGACTCTAATAATATCGATTTAATTGTAATGGCAAGATATATGCAGATTTTATCATCAGACTTTATCAATCGTTATCCAGAGAGAATTATTAATATTCATCATTCTTTTTTACCTGCTTTTCAAGGAGCAAATCCTTATAAAAAAGCCTATGAAAGAGGTGTAAAGTTAATAGGTGCAACAGCACATTATGCAACAGAAGACTTAGATGAAGGTCCAATTATTGAGCAAGATGTGAAACCAGTTACTCATGAAAGTACACCAACAACGTTAAAAAGAATTGGTGCAGATATAGAAAAATTGGTACTGGCAAGAGCTGTAAAAAATCATTTGAATAACCAAATTATAGTTTCAGGAAATAGGGCAATAGTATTTCCGGAAGCAGGAGAGTAAAAAAGAATTACAAATGAATAATTACGAATTAAAGTTTAAAAACAATTTTCGTAATTAGTAATTTAAAATTAGTAATTTATTATGAAAATAATCTGCATTGGGCGCAATTACGCAAAACATATAGAAGAATTAGCAAATGAAAAACCAAAACACCCTGTTGTTTTTTTAAAGCCAGATTCTGCAATTTTACCTCGAAAAAATCCTTTTTTTATTCCTCCTTTTTCTGATGATGTACATTATGAAGTAGAAGTTTTAGTGAAAATTAATAAAGTAGGGAAACATATTGATGCAAAATTTGCTCATAAATATTATGATGAGGTTGGTTTAGGAATCGATTTTACTGCAAGAGATGTACAGCAGCACTGCAAAGAAAAAGGTTTGCCTTGGGAAAAAGCAAAAGCTTTTGATGGAAGTGCAGTTGTGGGTGAATTTTATAAAAAAGAACAATTCGATTTAGAGAATTTAAAATTTCAACTGTATAAAAATGATGAAATTGTTCAAGATGGAAATACTAATGCAATGTTGTGGAAAACAGATGAGTTGATTGCTTATGTTTCTCAATATTTTACCTTAAAAAAAGGAGATATCATTTTTACAGGAACACCAGCAGGAGTTGGAAAAGTAGTAGAGAATGATGTTTTAAAAGGAGTTTTAGAAGGTAAAGAATCTTTTAATATCAGAGTAAAATAAAACGTAAAAAAAATAAAATAAGTTTTAATGATGATTATCAAACCTTTGTTGAAGCTAATTAGACCTTGTAAATAAAAGTTCGGTCTATTTTTGTAAGAGAAATTATCAAATTCATAGCCTCTAATTAATTATATAAAATGATTAAAAAAATACTCTTCTCAGCCATACTATTTGCAGTTATTTCTACAAGTTTTAATGCTCAAAATACTGCTTATTATGTAAACCAACAAACAGGTAATGATTCTAACAATGGATTAACATCTGGCACACCTTTTAAAACGCTTTCAAATATTCCTAAAACTGTAGCATTAAATGGAGGTGTTGCTTTTGAAATTATTTTAATAGGAGAATTTGTAAATAATGGGTATTATTCTAGTGGAACAACAAAACATACTTACACAAATATTGCAAATCCTTTTTTATGGAATTCTGAAAACACACTGTCTTTCAGTAATTTTAAAGGAGAATTAGGTAAATATATCACTATAAAACCCTTTAACAGCTCTACAATTTTAAAAGGAAATGGGAGCAATATTTTAAGAGTTCAAAACTCTGAGTATTTAATTTTTGATGGCTTAAAGATTGAAGGAGAAGTGCAATCTATCCCATTGTCTTTAGCCAATGATTTACAATTTTCATATTTAGATTTATCTGTAAATGAAGATGCAGATGCTACAAATGATATAGATCGCTACAACCCAACTTTGGCTCAAATTCGTGAAAGAGACACAGATGATTGTATTACACCTGGTTGCGATCCTTCTGTGGCTGGTTCATTACCTAAAATTAATGACAAACCTTTAGTAAGAGCTTCTTATGTAGATACTAGAGGCTTTTATTTAAGCAAAATAAACAATATTAAAATTTTAAATAATACCATAACTCAGATGCCTGGAGGTGGATTGAGAGTTTCAGAAGGAGAAGATATAGAAATAATTGGTAATGAAATTTCTTACTGCTCTTTGCGTTCTTATTCTGGTACACATGGTTTGGTAGTTACAAAAGCAACAAGTTCTAGAACATCAACCTCTGGGGTTTCAAATGATAAAGATTATAGGATTAAAATTTTAAGAAATAAAATCCATCACAATTATAACGAGCAATATTCTTGGGCACCAGATAAAGATAAAATTACACCTCATATAGATGAAGGAAAAGGAATTTCTCTGCAAAGAAACCAAACCACCTATAAATCAGATGGAACTACCATTAAAGTAAATTGGGAAAATGGTAGAATTTTGGTAGCCAATAACTTAGCTTATTTTAATGGTTTTAGTGGGGTACATTCTAATGATGGAGATAGAGTAGATTTTATTAATAATACATCTTACTTTAATTCATATACAAAATCGATTACAGAAGATACAGATGGAAATCCAAACACATTTCCTACATCTTCTAATGGAGGAAATATAGGTATAAGTATTAGTGATGGTTTAGATTGTAAAATTATCAACAACATCTCTGTAATAGATTCTAGATTAAGTAAATCTGCTGTTGCTGTAAAAAACGGTTCAACTGCAGCCAATGTAACTATTAGTAACAATTTAATTTATGGAACTACATTGCAAGGAGTTGTAGGTACAATTAATGAAAACGCAACAACTAATGGTTTGCAAACCAATTCTATAAAAGCAGATCCACAGTTTGTAGACCCTGTTAACTTTGATTTCCGTTTAAAAATTACATCACCAGCAATCAATTCTGCAGACAATTCCATTGCACCTTCATCAGACTATAATGAAGATGTAAGGTTTGGAACTGCAGATAGAGGAGCTTTAGAGTTTGATGCCAATGTAACTTTATGGACAGCAGGTTCTGGAAATAAAAATTGGGCAGATGCTGGCAATTGGTCAGCTGGAGTTCCTTTAAATAATACTTATGCTATAAATGTTCCAACAGGTTTAGCAAACTATCCAGAAATTACGACACAGAATATTGCTTTAAAAGATATCTATATAGAATCTGGAGCATCCTTAAATATAACACCAACAGGTTCTTTAACATTAGAAAGAGATTTAACTCAAGATGGAATTTTTAAAATAGCATCAGATGCAACCAACAATGGGTCTTTTATGATAAAAGGAATTCAAAAAGGAACTGCAAATGTTATTTATGATAGATATGTAACTGACAAATGGCATTTAATTGCAGCACCAGTTAATGGGCAAAACATTAATACTTTTACTGGTTTGCTTACCAAAAAAGTGGAAGCTGGGAAACCAGATAAATACCCAATTGCACCTTATGATAATAGTTTGGCAGATGATTTAAGGTATACATATTACACTGATGGTGCTCCAAACGATATTGCTACAGCAGGTATTTTTACTATCGGAAAAGGCTATTCTGTTAAAAAAACAACTTCTGGTATTTTTTCTTTTTCAGGAGCTTTAAAAACAAGTCCAACTGCAATTGTTTTACAAGATGGAGTTTCTGGTTCTGTAGGTAATAAATGGAATTTAATAGGAAATCCATCTACAGCATTTATCAATTTAAATGATAAAGCCCATGCAACAAATAACATTTTAACAGCAAATGCTAGTAAATTAGATCCTTTAAGAGTGGCTATTTATATATGGAATGCTGCAAACGAAGAATATGATATTATAAATCATTCTTCTGCTACAGCACAATATGCAGCACCTGGTCAGGCCTTTTTTGTACAATCTGCAAATGGAGGAGGTATTTTAAATATTACAGAAGAAATGCAAAGTAACCAAACTGGAAAAGCATTTTTTAAAGCTGCAAACTCTACTAAGAATCTTGAAATTAACTTAGCTATTACTGCAAATGATATTTCTAAAAAAACAATAATTAAATATTTAAAAAATACAACAACAGGCTTAGATTTAGGTTATGATGCAGGAACATTTTCTGCTGTATCAAGTAGTTTTGATGTATATACCCATTTAGTTTCTAATAGTAAAGGACACAATTTTGCATTGCAATGTTTACCAAATTCTGATTACGAGAATATGGTTGTTCCAGTAGGAATTACTGCAAATAAAAATACAGAAGTAACATTTACAACAGCTACTTTAAATTTGCCAAAAGACATTAAAGTGTTTTTAGAAGACAAAGAAACGGGTTCTTTTACAAGATTAGATGAAGCAAATTCTGAATATAAAGTTACATTTACAGAAAATGTAAACGGAATTGGACGATTCTTTTTACATACAGCTTCTAAAGCATTATCAAATAATACAGAATTACAAAATAATGTTAGCATCTATCATTTAGACAAACAAAATTTAAGAATTGTAGGAATTCAATCTGGAAACGCAACTCTAGAAATTTACAATTTGTTAGGAACAAAAGTTTTTAAATCAAATTTTAAAGCAAATGGTGTAAATAAGGTGAAACTTTCTAACTTAAATGTAGGGGTTTATTTAGTAAATATTCAAACAGAGCAAGGCAAAATTTCTAAAAAAATTTTAATAGAGTAATCTGTTTTTAGATAAAGTTAAACCATTTTTAGCATATTTATATTTTGTTAAAAATGGTTTTTTTTTTTGATTTTTATAAGAGTTATCTTATAAATAAAATAAATGATATGATTTTAGGAATAATTTTACTGTATTGGATTGGAAAGTATTTCTACAAACTAGCAGAAAAATATCGTAAGAATAAATGGGGCTTTGCTATATTAGGCATTGTTTCTTACTATGGAGGTATTTATATAACTGCATTTTTAATAGGAATAATTGCAGAAATTTTTTCACCTAATTTTTTTGAAGGATTTAACGAAACCGTTTTTGCACTAATTTTAATTCCTTTTGGGTTTTTAAGTTGTTACTTACTGTATTCTTATTTACAAAAAACTTGGAAAAAAAATGACACAAGATTTAATAATACAATTGATGAAATAGGAAGTAAAGAAACATAAAAAATAATGGTAGTTTTATTAATAGTGTTTTCTTTATTTGTAGTTAGGCTTTATTTCTTTTTAGCTAAAAAATATAATAAAAATCTTTTTTTATATCCTATTCTAGGAATTGCATCTTTCTTAGCTTGTTATTATTTATTTTTAACGCTTTCCATTATTCTATTTTCTTTACTAATAAATGAGTATTACTTTGATAATAAATTAGTGATGGGTTGTTTTGCGATTCCTTTTGCTATTTTTATTACTGGAATGTATTACAAATTTTTAAAAAATAAGTTTAAGACTGAGGCAAAAAAAAAGAGCATAGGAATATAGGAAATTCTAAAACAAAATTTTAGATTGAAATTTTTAGGATATATCTTTCTTTTTTACGTAGGCATTTATTATTACAGACTTGTAGAAAATCATCATAAAATAAGTGGATTTTTGACGTATTTGGTATTGTTGTTATCTTGTTGAAAGTTTAATATATCCTTTGTGGTTGAGATTTTTAATCATCAAGAAATTACAGATTTTAATCTTTATAAAGTTTATCTAAAATCTTTTACTGTAGGACTTTTAGGTGTTTTTTTAATTTTTCAATTATTGAATTTTATCTGGAACAAAAAAGAAAAAGTAGATAATAAAGAAATAGATAAAATAGGCGATTAGTATTTTTATTTTATAAAATGAAAAAAGATTTTTTTAAATTTAACATTGCTTAGTATATTTTGCTTTTATAAATAAATTACCTTGCAAAACATTGAATAATATTATAAAATGAACAAAAAAAACACCCTATTATTTTTATTTTTCATCTTTTCTAAATTTTTATTTTCTCAGACAATAGTAAATATTCCAGATACAAATTTTAAAAACTATTTATTAGATCATAAAGGTATCAATACTAATAACGATTCTGAAATTCAGATTTCAGAAGCAGAAGCTTTTACAGGAAAGATAGATGTAAAGGGTTCTGGAAAGCTCGAAAGTCAAAAAGTAAAAGACTTAACAGGTTTAGAGGCTTTTACAGCATTAACAGCATTAGATTGCTCTTTTAATGGTTTAAACACTATAGATGTGTCAAAAAATGTAGCTCTAATAGATTTGCATTGTGATAACAACGAATTAACTAATATTGATGTTACTAAAAATATTAAATTAGAAGAGTTAGAATGTTTTAATAATAAAATAGCAACTTTAGATGTTACTCAAAATATAGAATTAGTTAAACTTTGGTGCACAAAAAATCTATTAACCAATATAGACGTTACTCAAAATACTCGATTAAGACTTTTTGAAATTGCAGAAAATCAATTTACAAACTTAGATGTTACAAAGAATACACAATTAACAACGTTGGTAATAAGTAGAAACAATTTTACAGGTATTGATATTTCTAAGAATACTCAATTATTAACTTTTTATGCAAGAGCAAATGATTTGAAAAGTATCGATTTTTCTAAAAATTTTAAATTAGATGATATTGTGTTAATAGGCAATGATTTAACATCTTTAGATATGTCTAAACATGCTAATACAACCCGTTTATTGGCTTATGCAAATGCAAACTTAACCTGCGTAAAAGTTGCTGATGAAAATGTAACCCCACCTACTTGTAGTTCTACAAGAAGAAATGGTTGGTGTTTAGATGAGAATGTAGTTTATAGCGAAACTTGCTCAACAGCAAATGTAAACAATGAAGAGTTTTTAAAAGATATTACACTATTTCCAAATCCAGTAAATAAAATTTTACACATATCTACCCAATCTATTAAAAAGGTTAAGCATATAAAAATTTACAATATTTTAGGAGAAATGATTAAAGAAACTTCAGAGCAAATAATAGATGTATCTAAACTACCTAAAGGCGTCTATTGGTTAAAAATTGAAAGTAATTCAAATAAAATTGCACTTAAAAGAATTGTAAAACAATAAGCTAAGTTCCCTAAAATCTATTAGTTTTGCTTTATGAAAGCAGAAATAATAACCATTGGAGATGAGATTTTAATTGGACAAATTGTAGATACCAATTCGCAATTTATTGGTCAACAATTAAATAAAATTGGTGTTTCTGTTTATCAAATTACATCAATTCAAGATGATAAACAGCATATTTTAAACGCGCTAAAAGAAGCGCAAGAAAGAGTTGATATTGTTATTATTACTGGAGGTTTAGGTCCCACAAAAGATGATATCACTAAAAAAACAATCGCCCAATTTTTTAAGGATGATAAATTAGTAGAATATCCAGAAGTAATTGCACATATCAAAGGATTGTTTCAAAAAATAAACCATCCTTTTAGAGAAATTCAACGATATCAAGCACAATTACCATCCAAAGCAACCTTATTAACGAACAATTTTGGTACTGCACCAGGAATGTGGTTCTATGAAAATAAAACTGTATTTGTGTCACTTCCTGGAGTTCCTTATGAAATGAAAGGTTTAATTACCAATCAAGTTTTACCTAGAATTCAAAAACAATTCAAATTACCATTTATCATTCATAAAACAATTATGACGTATGGACAAGGAGAAAGTACCATTGCAGAAAGAATTGAAGATTTTGAAGACAATTTACCATCACATATAAAATTAGCGTATTTGCCTTCTTTTGGCAAAGTAAGATTGCGTTTATCAGCCAAAGGCAATGATAAAGAATTGTTAGAAAAAGATTTGCAAGAAAAGATTGATGCAATATATCAACTTATTCCAGAAATTATAACAGGTTTAGATGATGATGCTTCTTTAGAAAAAAGAGTAGGCCAATTATTAAAGAAAAACAACAAAACCATTTGTACAGCAGAAAGTTTAACAGGTGGTAAAATTGCAGCTACATTAGTTTCAATACCTGGTGCATCTGCTTATTATAAAGGTAGTTTTGTAACCTATTCTGCTGAAACAAAAATTAACTTATTAGGAGTATCAAAAAAAACAATCGAAAAACATTCGGTTGTAAGTGCTTCAGTAGCTTTAGAAATGGCAAAAAGAGCCAAAGAAAAATTGCAGACCAATTACGCAATTGCTGTTACAGGAAATGCAGGGCCAACCACAGACCATAATGATAAAAGTGTAGGTTTGGTGTATATAGCTTTAGTTGGTGATGATAAAGAGTTTGTAGAGGAGTTTAATTTTGGGCAACCTAGAGAAAAAGTAATCAATAGAACTGTAAATAAGGCATTAGAAATTTTACAAAAAGAATTGCTATAAAAAATTGTAAAATTGTTTTGTTCACTATTGTAATTATTTGTAGATTTGCACCTCGTTTAGAGATAACACTATAAATACTGTCGAAAAGATGTCTAGAGTTTGTGAATTAACAGGAAAAAAAGCAATGGTTGGGAACAACGTTTCTCACGCTTTAAATAGAACAAAGAGAAAGTTTGACGCTAATTTAATGACAAAGCGTTTTTACATTCCAGAAGAAGATAAGTGGATTACTTTAAAAGTATCTGCATCTGCTTTAAAAAATATTAACAAGAAAGGAATTTCTGCAGTTATAAAAGAAGCAAGAGCTAACGGATTTTTAACTAAATAATAGCTCAAGCTTATAAAATTATACAGAGATGGCAAAAAAAGGAAACAGAGTTCAAGTAATTTTAGAGTGTACAGAGCACAAAGCAACTGGTAAACCAGGTACATCTAGATATATTACAACTAAGAACAAGAAGAACACTCCAGATAGAATGGAAATTAAAAAATTCAATCCTATCTTAAAGAAAATGACTGTTCACAAAGAAATTAAATAATAAAAATAGTCTAGAACTCAGAACAGAGCATATAGATTTAAAACATTTAGACAATGGCAAAGAAATCAGTAGCATCGTTACAAACAGGATCAAAAAGATTAAGTAAAGCTATCAAAATGGTAAGATCTCCAAAAACTGGAGCTTATATGTTTGTAGAATCAATTATGGATCCTTCTAAAGTAGACGCTTTTATATCTAAAAAGTAATTACTTTTATAAAAAATTAAAAAAGCAGTAACTTAATTACTGCTTTTTTTTGGTCTTTACTTAAAATCAATCTTATAAAAATTTAAAGATTTTTTTTAAGAATTATTTTTTAAAGCCTCATCTATCTTCATCAACTCTTCTTTAGAGAAATCTGTATTTTCTATAGCTTTAACACTGTCTAAAATTTGTTCGGTCTTACTAGCACCTATTAAAACAGATGTTATTCTATCTTCTCTTAAAATCCAAGAAATAGCCATTTGTGCTAAATTCTGGTTTCTATCTTTAGCAATTTCATTCAATGCTTTAATTTTAGGAAGTGTTTCCATTACATTTTCTGTACTTAAAAATGGACTCTCTTTTACAGCTCTAGAGTCTTTGGGCAAACCTTTTATGTATTTATTTGTTAGCAATCCTTGTGCTAATGGAGAAAAACAAATAGCTCCAACACCAGAATTACCTAATAAATCTAATAAGCCTTCTTCTATCCATCTATCAAATAAACTATATCTTGGTTGATGAATTAAACATGGAGTTCCTAGGTCTTTTAGAATTTTAAAAGCCTTTTTTGCTTCTTTTGGTTGATAATTAGAAAGCCCCACATACAAAGCTTTTCCTTGTTTTACAATCAAATCTAAAGCACCCATAGTTTCCTCTAAAGGTGTGTTGTAATCTGGTCTATGATGATAAAAAATATCTACATAATCTAAATCCATTCTTTGTAGACTTTGGTCTAAACTAGAAACCAAATATTTTTTTGAGCCCCAATCTCCATAAGGTCCATCCCACATTTCATAACCTGCTTTTGTAGAAATAATTAATTCATCTCTATAATTTTTAAAATCTTTTTTTAAGATTTTACCAAAATTTCTTTCTGCAGAGCCTGGAGGAGGACCATAGTTATTGGCCAAATCAAAATGCGTTATTCCATTATCAAAAGCACATTTTAAAAGGTTTCTAGAGTTTTTAAAACTATCATTATCACCAAAGTTATGCCATAAACCTAAAGAAATTTCAGGTAATAATAAACCACTATTGCCTGTTCTTCTATACTTCATTTTTTTATAGCGATTTTCATCAGCTATGTACTTATTTTTTTTACTCATTTTTTATTGATTTTCTAAAACCCAATGTAGCTAATAAACCCACAATAGGGATGATTGTAAATGTTGTAAATAAATGTTGATATTCTACAATTGTCGGATTTTCGCCTAACATGTATCCATTAAAAAGCGACATAAAAATGTCTGGTGTAAACCCTACAACAGAAATAATACCTACTAAAGTTCCAGTAAATTGAATAGGAGTTTTTGTTTCTTCTATAATAGCAAAATACAAGCCTCTTAATGAATACGTGCCAAATGCCATAAATATAAAGGTTGTAAAAGATAATATTATAGGCTGATGATTAAAAAAACCAAAACCTAAAATTATAGAGGTTATGATTAAAACAGAAAAACTAGGAACAATTAATTTAGATGGAATAAATTTATCTGCAATCCAACCTATAGAAATAGCTGCTAAAGGTCTTAAATATTGAATAAATACTGCAAAATATGTAGCTTCTTCTAAAGAGTAATTCCACACATCTTTGGCATAAGTTCCATAAACTCCTGTAAGTTTATAAGAGCAATAAGCACAAAAAATAATTAAAGAATGGTACATTACTTTTTGTTGTTTCATTAAAGAAAAGGCTTTTTTTAAGTTGAATTGAAATTCTTTTCCATTTTCGAATTTTACATCTTCTTTTGGCAAAACTTTCCAAACTAAAAATGAAATAAAAAAGACAATAAAAGTAATAGTACCAATAATGTATTGTAGGGTTTCTACCTTGTTTTCAAACGTAATTTTTACTCCTTTTTCTGGAAAGAAAAAAGTTAAAATCCCTGCTCCAGACAAAGCTATTGTTGCTGCAAAAAAGCCTCTTCCACCATCTAAAAGCCCAAAAGATAAACCTTGGTTGTGCTCATTACCCCATTGTCTGGTTGCTTTTATTAAAGAAGCCCAAAACAATAAAATTGTAGAAATTCCCCAAAAAGCATATAAGATTTTTAATGTAAAAATAGATGGAATAAACGTCATCCAAAAACCACCAATAGCTGTTAAAGCTAACGATATTGATAGTAATTTCCTTGCTTCCCACTTATCTGCAATAAAACCACCAAAGAAGTAAGAGAGTACAGCAGTAATTCCATATAAAGCTTGAGCCTCTCCAATCTGCGCATCAGAAATAACAAAAGCTTCTCTAATAACAGGTTTAAAAACACGCATTAAAATAAAAGGCAATAAAAAAATGGCTTCCCCAGCAATAATAAGGGCAAACATAGAGGTAATCTTATTTTGATGTTTCAAAGTTTTTTGGTTTGAACTTTAAATGTACGAAAAATGAATACTGTAAGCTACAAAAGAGCTTCTTTTAATAGCGTAATTGGGTGCTTGGCAATACGTTTTGTACCATCGTAAATTTGATGACGACAACTTGTCCCAGCTGCTGCAATTTCTGTATCAGGACTACAATTTCTTACTTTTGGAAATAAAGTATCTTCACCTACTTGCATAGAAATAGCATAATGTTCTTTTTCATAACCAAAAGAACCAGCCATACCACAACAACCTGTATTTAAAATAGTTACAGTATAGTTTTTAGGAAGATTTAAAATCTGAAAACTAGCATTTGTACTTGATAATGCTTTTTGATGACAATGCCCATGAATTTTTAATGTCTTTTTTTCTGATGTAAATAAAGTCTTATCAACATTTCCTTTTTCAATTTCATTGGCTAAAAACTCCTCAAAAGTAAAGGTGTTTTTTGCAATTTTTTCTGCGGATATTTTATCGTCTGCCAAACGAATATATTCATCTCTAAAGGTTAAAATTGCTGACGGTTCAATACCAACTAAAGGCGTATCTTTAGAAATCAAATTTTTAAAAGCTTCAATATTTTTATTACAAACTGCTTTGGCTTCTTTTAAAAACCCTTTAGAAATATAGCTTCTTCCAGATTCTTCGTGCTCGATAAAATTGATTTTATAACCTAATTTTTCCAATAAGAAAACAGCGTCTTTACCAATTTCTACATCATAAAAATTGGTGAATTCATCATTGAAAAGAAAAACAGTTTTTTGAGGTTGAGATTTCTCGACTTTAGCCTGTCTTGAGCTTGACGAAAGGCTCGAAATGACATTCTGATTCGAAATGACATTGGATTTGTCATTTCGACTTTGTGGAGAAATCTTATTATTAACATTGTGCTTTTTATACCATGATTTCAGAGTTTTTGAAGCTAATTTAGGAACACTTCTTTCAACTGCAACTCCCATCGCTTTTTTTGCAAAAGAAGTATTTAAAATAGTATTTGAAATAGCAGGAGTAAGGCTGCCTAATTTGTTTAATTTTGCATTATTAGCAAATAATTTGCTTCTAAAAGAATACCCATTGCTTTCTTGATATTGATATAAAAATTCTGCTTTTAAAGTTGCAATATCTACGTTACTTGGACATTCTGAAGCACATGCTTTACAGCTTAAACATAGGTCAAAAACTTCTTTTAACTCTTTATGATTAAACTTGTTTGCTTTGTTTGAATTGGTTAAAAATTCACGAAGTGTATTTGCTCTAGCTCTTGTAGTGTCTTTTTCGTTTTTTGTAGCTCTGTAACTTGGGCACATGGTTCCTCCAGCTTCTAAAGGTTTCCTACAATCTCCAGAACCATTGCATTTTTCTGCGAGTTTTAAGATTCCTTCACTATCAGAAAAATCTTGAATGGTTTTTATTTGGGGTTCAATTCTATCCACTTCATAACGCAAATTTTTATCCATGGCAAAAGCATCCGTAATTTTTCCTTGATTAAAAACATTGTTTGGGTCAAAAGCTTTTTTAATACGTCTTAATAATTGGTAGTTTTCTTCGCCAATCATTAAAGGGATAAACTCTGCACGTACAATTCCATCTCCATGTTCTCCAGAAAAAGAACCTTTGTATTTTTTTACTAATTGGGCAGTTTCTGTGGTTATTTTTCGGAATAAAACAACATCTGCTTTTTTCTTTAAATTTAAAATCGGACGTAAATGCAATTCTCCAGCTCCTGCATGTGCATAATAAATAGCATCTTGCTGATATTTGTCCATTATTTTAGTAAATTCTTCAATATAATCTGGTAAATCTTCTAAAGCCACAGCAGTATCTTCTATACAAGCTACAGCTTTCATATCGCCAACCATATTTCCTAAAGCGCCTAAACCAGCCTTACGTAAATAATGCACTTTTGCAATATCTTTTCCATACACTTTTGGGTGATGATACCCAAACTTGTTTTTCTGTAAATCTTCGATTAATTTATCAGCTAATAATTCTGCTTCTGGCAATGTATTTGCAGCAACTTCTAACATTAAAACAGCTTCTGGATCTCCTTGTAAAAAGAATCGGTTTTTTGCCAATTCTCTATTGTTTTTGGTACAATCTAAAATGGCTTTATCCATTAATTCACAATTGTACAAATTGTGATTCATAGCTGTTAATGTTGCTTTTAAACTTTTATTTATACTCGTAAAATGAGAACAAACCATGATACTTTCAGTAGGAGGTAAGTCGTCTAATTGTAGTGTAATGGCTTTAGAAAAAGCCAATGTTCCTTCACTACCAGAAAGGAATTTAGCAACATTTATGGTTGGTTCTGTACCACCAAATAAATCTGATTTTAAAAATTCATCAACTGCATACCCAGTATTTCTTCTATGGATTTCTGGTTTTGGAAACTCCTTTTTTATTTCATCCTGTGCAGAATCATAAATTAATTCTGAATATATGCTTTTATAAATTTGCCCCTCTAAAGTTTCTTCTTTTGTTTTTTCTAAAAACTCTTGTGATGTAATTTCTTTAAATATTGCTGAAGAACCATCACTTAAAATAGCATCAATTTGTAAGACTTTATCTCTAGTTACGCCATACTTTATAGAAGTACTTCCAGAAGAATTGTTACCAACCATTCCTCCAATCATACATCTATTAGAGGTTGAGGTGTTTGGTCCAAAAAATAAGCCAAAAGGTTTTAAGTATAAGTTTAAAGAGTCTCTAACAATACCTGGTTGTAGGGTAATTGTTTTTGCTTTCTCATCCAAAGAAATAATATTGGTAAAGTGTTTAGAAACATCTACTACAATTCCATCTCCCACACATTGTCCAGCCAAAGAAGTTCCTGCTGTTCTTGGTATTAATGTAATGTTATTTTTAGTTGCAAAACTAATTAAGATTTTGATGTCTTTTTCATCCTTTGGAAATGCAACTGCCAATGGAATTTTTCTATAAACAGAAGCATCTGTAGCATATAAAGTTTTATGTAAATTATCAAATAAAACATCACCAGAAAGTGAATTATGTAAATTTTCTAAAGTAGCAGTATTTATCATCAAAAAATGTAAAAAGTATCTTACTTACAAATATCTGAATAATAATTTCAATATATTAAGTTGAGGAAAAGGGATTGCGAATTTTTATGGATTTAGTAATTTATAAAGGCTGTAATTAAGAATTTAAAAATTAAAGAGCAGTATACAAGATTGGTGGAAGTAATGTGTAGATTTCTAGATTAGCTTATTTTTTTCTCAAAGGCTATAAAATGAGTAGTACTTTTATTATATAAGGGTATTATTTTAACCTCACATTTGTATGTTGTTTTGTCTTTTTTATAATTAATAATGGTTTCTTTAAAAGGTTTGTTTAGTAAAATTTTTTCTCTAATGCTATTTTTGTTTTTTAAAGATGTTTCTTTGCCTTGTAAGAAATTAGGTTTTTTATGTATTGCGTATTTTTTTGAATATCCTGTCATAGTTGTAAAACCATCATTAACCCAAATTATTTTTTGATTGATATCTGTAATTACTATTGCATCATAATCATTTTTTGCGATGGCTAAATTTAAATCATTTTTCCAACTAAATTTTTCAGCAAATGAAAGTATTTCTTGCCTTTCTTTTAGTTTTTTTGATATTTTCATTCTTTTGGGATAACCTTCCATAAAAATATCCCAACTTATCAATGGCATAGATTTAGATTGCGAATGTCTAATTTTATTTTTTATTTTTTCATACTCTTCTTTTGAAAAATTGGATAAGTACAAATCTAAGCCCATCATAACTACAAAGTTTTAAAAATAATTTTTCTTTTAAAGAGGTACAAAGTTAGTTTTTTTAGCTGTAGAAAAAAACTAAACTACATTACAATATCATTTTTCCAAGTATAAGGTTCAGGGATGTCTGTGTCGTCTATCAATTGTCTAATATCTATTTCTATGCCTCTACTTAAATCCGTAATTGGTACATCATTTGGGCCACCCTCAAAAGGGTTTTCTGTATTTTCTCCTATAATTTCCATTGTATGAAATACCCAAGATAATAAAGCACTAAAAGGAATTGAAAACCACACAAAATGGTGGGCAATAAATTCTTGAATTAAATGTCCCCAATTGGTTTTAGATTGGTGTGTAGCTAAATCTTCTACAATGTGTTGCCCAATACTTTCAAAACCTTCCATAATCCCAAAAGGCAAAAGAATAATAAAAACCCAAACAAACATATAATTTAAGGTGGCATACTGTCTTGGATAAGGAAAGTTTTTAATGCGCTCAGATTTTCCTTGTAAAGTGTACAGTTCTTTTAAAACATTCATCATTTCCATGTGTCTAAAATCTTCTATTAAGCCAGTATTCATCAGCTCTTTTAAACGTTTAGACTGAATTCCTAATAGTTGAGAAGGTTTATTTCCTTTTTTAAAAACTTCTGCATATTCTTCTGCTGTTATGTAAGGTTTTATGGCTTCTTCAATAGCAACTGTATCTTCGCAAACTAAATAATGGTTCTTTTTAAACTCTTTATTCGATTTTTTATCTTTAACATGTGACTCCCAAGGTTTATCTGCTCTTAATTGATAACGCAAAGCTGTTAACCAAGCAATATGTCTGTGTACCAGTTCTTTTTTAATTTCCTGTAAGTTGGTATTTGCTAATGTTTTTTTAGAGTGTTGAACATCAATAAAATCTTTTACCATTATTGTCCAAGTTCTTGATGTATTTACAATTCCACCCCAAATTTTTCTAGCTTCCCATAATCTATCATAAGAAGCATTGTTTTTAAAACTGATTAAAAAGGAAATGGCTGTACCTAAAACTCCTAAAGGCAACCAAGGCACATGCAACCATTTTAAACCTAGAATATCAAATAGAATAACAGGAATTGCGCCTATCAATAAAAAAAGAAAAAGATCTCTTCTTGTCCATTTTAAAACTGTTTTTACAGGAAATATTCTTTTGATATACATAAAATCTTAAATCAATGTTAAAGAATCAAATATAACCTTTTTGAATTCATATATTTGTTAGATAACCAAATTTTAGCCACTGATGAAAAAAGTATTACTACTGTTCTTGTTGTCTTCATTTACAATGTTTAGTCAACAAGTAGATTTATCTTATTATTTGCCAAAAGCGAATTATAATTCTGCGATTCCAACTCCCAAAAGTGTAATTGGTCATGAAGTAGGAGAGTGGCATATTACCCATGATAAATTGGCTGAATATATGAAAGTTTTGGCAGCTTCTTCAGATAGAATTTCTATTGAAAATAGAGGTACTACTTTTGAAGGAAGACCTTTGTTGTTACTAACGATTACATCACCTAAAAATCATCAGAATTTAGAAAATATTCGTAAAACTCATATTAATGCCACTAATAACTCTGTAGATGTATCTAACAATCCAATAGTGGTGTATCAAGGATTTTCTATTCACGGAAACGAACCTAGTGGCTCTAATGCTGCACTAGCTGTTGCGTATTATTTAGCAGCTTCAGAATCTGCAGAAGTAAAAGATTTGTTAGATAATACAGTTATTTTATTCGACCCTTCTTTTAACCCAGATGGATTGCAACGTTTTGCATATTGGGCAAATACCAACAGAAGTAAAAATATCAACCCAGATCCTAATGATAGAGAATACACAGAGATTTGGCCAAGAGGAAGAACCAACCATTATCAGTTTGATATGAACAGAGATTGGTTGCCTGTACAATTGCCAGAAAGTAGAGCAAGAATTGCAAGTTTTCATAAATGGTTGCCAAATATTTTAACGGATCATCATGAAATGGGAAGCAATTCGAGTTTCTTTTTTCAACCAGGAATTCCAAGTAGAACAAATCCTTTAACACCACAAATGAATCAAGATTTAACAAAAGAAATTGCAACTTATCATGCAAAAGCTTTAGATAAAATAGGTTCTTTATATTACTCTGAAGAAAGCTTTGATGACTTTTATTATGGTAAAGGCTCAACTTTTCCAGATATTAATGGAAGTATAGGAATTTTATTTGAACAAGGAAGTTCTAGAGGTCATGCACAAGAAACAACTAATGGGATTTTAACATTTCCGTTTACGATTAGAAACCAATTTACAGCAGCACTATCTACTTTAGAAGCAGCCAGAAAAATGCGCGTAAAAATTTTAAAATACCAACAAGATTTTTATAAAGAAAGTAGAAATACTGGTAGTAAAAAAGCAATTGTTTTTGGTGATGAAAAGGATGCTGCTAAAAGTTTTCATTTGGCAGAAGTCATTAAACGCCATCAAGTAAAAATTCACGAAGTGAAAGCAGATTTTACAGAAAACGGAAAAACATTTAAGAAAGGATATAGTTATATTGTTCCTATGAACCAGAAAAATCAACGTTTGGTAAAAGCGATGTTCGATGTTCGTAAGACATTTAAAGATAGTCTATTTTATGATGTTTCTGCTTGGACATTTAACCACGCATTTGGTGTTGATTTTGCAGAAAATATATCGCTTTCTAAAGCAGGAAATGAAATCACAGATTTAAAAATGAAATCTGGTAGTGTTTCATTTAGAAGTGATTATGGATATTTAATGCCTTGGAATGAATATTATACTCCAAAAGTTTTAAATGCTATTTTGCAAAAAGGAATTCGTGCGAAAGTATCTATGAAAAACTTTAAAAATGGAGGAAATTCTTACGAATATGGGACTATTTTTATTCCTGTACAAAACCAGAAATTAAATGCAACAGCATTGTATCAATTTTTAGAAAAATTAGCCAAAGAAAGCCACGTTTCAATTACAGGAGTTTCTACAGGTTTAAATGATGGAATTGATTTAGGGTCTAATAATTTTAGTGCTATTACCAAACCAAAAGTTGCGATGTTGGTTGGAGATGGAATTGCAGGAAACGATTCTGGAGAAATTTGGCATTTGTTCGATCAACGATTTGATATGCGTCTAACAAGAATAGATACACGTTATTTTAGACGTGTAAATATTAGCAAATACACACACATTATTATTCCAAGCAGTGGTTTAGAAAAAAGTGCTGTAGAAAAAATAAAAACTTGGGTTAGAAATGGTGGAGTTGTAGTTGGTTATAAAAATACAGCAAGATGGTTGGCAAGTAACAAAATGATTAGTTTAAACTTTGATAGTGCAAAAATTGACACGATTAAAGGAGTTTCTTTTGAAGATAGATCTTTACAATCTGGAGCTCAGTATATTGGAGGGGCTATTTTCGAAGCAAATATAGATCGTTCTCACCCAATTAACTTTGGTTATAAGAATAATAAAATAGCTTTGTTTAGAAATTCAACATTATTTATAAAAGCAGATAAACGCAGTTATAATAATCCTATTCAGTACACTTCCAACCCGTTATTAAGTGGTTATATTTCTAAAGAAAATGCCAAAGTAATTAAAAATACTGTTCCATTTAAAGTGCAACGTTTTGGTAGAGGTAGAGTTATTGTTTTTACAGATAACACCAATTTTAGGGCTTTTTGGTATGGTACCAATAAGTTGTTAATGAATGCTGTTTTTTTTGGTGATAAAATGTAGGTTTTTTAAATTTTAGTTTCAGAGTTTCAGAGTTTTCTCTTTTTCTCGCAAAATTTTAAGGTTGCAAAGTAAAACCTAATTTGTTATCCTGTAAAGATTTTCTCTAAAGTTTTGTGAGAGGTTTTATAGCACAACAAACTTTATGTTTTACTTTAAAATCTAACTTCTGACAATTTCTATCCCATCAAATAATTATTATCAAACTTATTTATTCGTTTTCCTTATTATCTTTGGATAAAGAAATGTTTCTTATCAACCAACTATTTTATGAAATTGAACAAACTGTCATTTATTTTATTTGTAGGTACTTTTATCACTTTAAATTCTTGTAAGAAAAATCAAGAAAAAATATTAGAAACAAGACCAAATGTTATTGTAATTCTTGCAGATGACATGGGGTATTCAGATATTGGAAGTTATGGAAGTGAAATTGAAACACCTAATTTAGATGCTTTGGCAAATAACGGAATTAGATATACACAATTTTATAATACATCTAGATGCTGTCCAACAAGAGCTTCTTTATTAACAGGTTTGTATCCACATCAAACAGGTTTGGGTTGGATGACAAAAGTTGATTTAGGGAAACCTGGATACACAGCAGAATTAAATAAGAATTGTGTAACCATTGGAGAAGCATTGCAAAATGCTGGTTATTCTACCTATATTTCTGGAAAATGGCATGTAAATAAAGATGATGAAAGTGCCCAAGATAACCCAAACCATAATTGGCCTTTACAAAGAGGTTTTGATGGTTTTTTTGGGATTTTAAAAGGGGCTTCAGATTATTTTAATCCTGATAATCTATATAATGGAAATACACACATTCTGCCCCAAAAAGATTTTTATTTTACAGATGCTGTAAATGATGCTTCTGCTAATTTTATAGAAAAACATGTAGCAGAAAAAGACAATCCATTTTTTATGTATGTGGCACATATTGCTCCACATTGGCCAATTCAAGCAAAGCCAGAAGACATCAAAAAGTATCAAGGAAAATATATGCAAGGCTGGGATGTTTTACGAAAAAGGCGTTTTGATAAAATGAAAAAGTTGGGAATTATTCCTGCAAGTGCCATACTTTCTAAAAAAGATGCAGACATTCCAGATTGGGATTCGCTTTCTGAAGAAGAAAAAATAGAAATGGATAAAAGAATGGCTATTTACGCAGCTCAAATAGATTGTATGGATCAAGGAATTGGACGTATTATTTCAACCTTAAAAAAACACAATCAATTAGAGAATACCTTAATTCTTTTTCTTTCTGATAATGGAGGTTGCTTGCAACCAATTTCTAGAGGAGAAAGTAAAGAATTAGCAGATTTAGGAACCAAAAAATCTTTTGAAAGTTATGGGAAACCTTGGGCAAACGTGAGCAATACACCCTTTAGAAATTATAAAAAATGGGAACATGAAGGAGGTGTTTCTACACCATTAATTGCTCATTGGCCAAAAGGCATCAAAGAAAAAGGAACTTTAAAAACTCAAATGGGGCATGTAATTGATTTTATGCCAACTATTTTAGAAGTTGCAGATGCAGAATATCCAAAAACATACAAAGAAAACAAAATTACTCCTTTGGAAGGAGAAAGTTTAGTTGTTACTTTTAATGAAGACAAAACACATGACAGAGCTATTTATTTTGAACACACAGGAGCAAGAGGAATGCGTGATGGAAATTGGAAATTAGTTTCTTTAAATATGCAAAAATTCCCCTATTATAAAGATTGGGAATTGTATAATTTGAAAGAAGACAGGTCTGAAACGAATAATTTAGCAACAAAATATCCAGAAAAAGTAAGAGAACTAAATGATAAATGGTATGCTTGGGCAAAAAGAACCAATGTACTTCCTTTAGATGGTAGAGGATGGTATCAAAAAATTAATTTCCCAGATAAAGTACAACAACTAGAAAGTAAGTAGAGTATTGTAACAAAATAAAATATAAATCGTCTTATTTATACAACCAACTAAATTGTATATGAGTTTCTTTAGAGTATTATTTGCTATTATATTTCCTCCACTGTCTGTTATAGATAAAGGATGTGGATCTTTCTTTATTATTTTTTTATTAACGCTTTGTGGCTGGATTCCTGGAGTTATAGGAGCTTTAGTTATTCTGAATAATCCTAAGAATTAGTGTTTCTTGCAAAGTTGTAAAGAAGCAATGTTTTTTTGTTTGTAATAGTTTCAAATTTTCAAAGTTGAGATTTCTCCACAAGGTCGAAATGACATTCGTTAGAGTTTTTCAATTTTGCTAACAGCTAACAGCTAACAGCTAAATTCTAACTAACCTGCTCTCCATTCTTAATCTTATCAGAAGCTTGTAATAAAACCACATTTCCATCAGAATCATAAACACCTAAAACTAAAACTTCACTTTTAAAATTTGCAATTTGTCTTGGATTAAAGTTAATAATAGCAGAAACTTGTTTATGAAGCAACTCTTCTTTTGTATATAAATCTGTGATTTGAGCACTCGATTTTTTTATTCCTAAATCGCCAAAATCTATAGTTAATTGATAGGCTGGTTTTCTAGCTTTCGGAAAATCGTTTACTTCTATGATTGTTCCTATTCTTATATCAACTTTCAAAAAGTCGTCAAAAGTTATTTCTGGTTTCATATTTATTTCCAACCTTTTCTTATCATTAACTGTTCAATATGTGCATAATGATGTTGACAATGCCATTCGTAAATTCCAATATTTTCTTTTAAACTCACTTTCTCATTTCCATCAGGATGAATAAAAGTTTTATCTAATTGTTCATCAGATAAACCTCTTAAAAAATACACCCATTTAGAGTGGAGAGCTTTTAAGGCATCAATAGATAAAAAAATTGGCGCAGATTTAGAATCGTGTAATTCTGCCCAACGTTCTTCATAATATGCTTTAATTACAGGTTTATCTTCAGTTAAAGCCCATTTAAAACGAGTGTAAGAATTATGATGGCTATCATAACAGTGGTGAATTACTTGTCTAATTGTCCAACCATTTTCTCTGTAAGGTGTGTCTAATTGATTTTCAGACAATTCTCTTACTAAATACTCCAATTCTTGCGGAAATCGTTCTAAAACAGAAATCCATTGTTCAATATCTTTTTTAGTAATATTTTCTGGAATAGTAGCTTTTCCAATGGGGTATTTTAATTCCTCTAAAGTCATTATTTTTTAGTAATTTTTTTTATAAAACGTTTAGAACTTCTGTTTTCTGGATTAATTGCTAACGATTTTTTAAAATTAGCAATGGCATTTACAGTATCTTTCTTTAAATAGTAAGCTTCTCCTAAACTATTAAAAACATTTGAACTTTTTGGATATAAAACAGCATTTATTTTAAAAATTTCTATGGCTGAATCAAAATCGTCATTTCTAATGTATCTGTAACCCATTCTATTAATATTTCTTTCTTTAACTACTGGATTTAAAGAGTCTTTTTGCTGAATTTTTTGGTAGGCAGCCAAGGCTTTATCAAAATCTTTATTATTAAAATATTCAATTGGCGTTTTTTCTCCTTTTTCTAATTTTCTAAAATGATATTTTACATCTTTATGCTCTCTTTTTGGAGCTAATTGAATGTGCATTTCTGGTTTGCTAACAAACATCATTTTTTCATTCAACTCTTTCATGTAAAAAGAACTGTCATTCACTTTTAGCAATTCTATATCATCATTTCCTCTCCATTTTGCGTGTAAAATAGCATCTTTGTAATAGATTTCTATCACTTCATTGGCATTGAATAAATACCTGCCTTCTGTATTTTTAATAAAGTCCTCAGTGTTTTTTTGCGATGTACAACTAGCTAATAATAAAAGTAGAAATAAAGGATATAGAAATTTTTTCATAATAGGTTGGATAAAATTGATTCTCTATTTTAGACGACTAATTTATGGGTTTTGTTACAAAAAAATTAGTTGAATTTAAACTATTCTTAAATACTAAGGTCAAAGATTAAATTAGATTTTATGAAATTATCCTCATTTGTAATTCCTTTTCTTTGTGTTTTGTTCTTTAACTGTAGTTCTCCTTCTGTAAGCATAGAAGACGATATAGATACAGTAAATACTCCAACAAGTGCTAGTAAACCTAACATTATTTTAATCATTGCAGATGATGTAAGCAAAGATGCTATACCAAATTATTCAGAAGGAAGTACAAAAGCAAATATGCCAAATTTACAGTCTTTAATGAGTGCTGGGATTACCTTTGATAATGTTTGGACTTACTCTGTGTGTTCTCCAACAAGAGCCTCTATAATTACTGGTAAATATGGAATTAAAAATGGAGTTGTTAAGGTTAATGATCAAATGCCTACTTCGCAAACCTCTTTACAAAAATACATTTCAGACAATACAAATAATGGGTATGCAAGTGCAATTTTTGGGAAATGGCATTTAACGAATAATACCAATGATGCTTTAACAATGGGAGTTGATCATTTTGCAGGAATTAAAAGTGGAGGTGTACAAGATTACTACAATTGGGATTTAATTACTAATGGAACAACGACAAATTCCACTGAATATATTACAACAAAACTAACCAATGATGCTATAGCTTGGGTTGATACGCAGACAAAACCGTTTTTCTTATGGATGGCATATACTGCACCTCATACACCTTTTCATTTAGCTCCATCCAGTTTACATTTTCAAGGAAATTTAGCTAATGATGCTGCTACAATAGATGCAAATCCTTTGCCATATTACATATCTGCTTTAGAGGCTTTAGATTCAGAAATGGGTAGATTACTAAATAGTTTACCAACAGAAATAAGAGCAAATACAATCATTATTTTTATTGGTGATAATGGAGCCCCAAATCAAGTGGCCCAATCTCCTTACAACAGAAGAACAGTTAAAAACAGCTTGTATCAAGGAGGAGTTAATGTGCCAATGGTAGTTTCTGGAGTTGGAGTAAACAGAATGGGAGTTAGAGAAGCTGCATTGATTAATGCTACTGATTTATACAGCACAATTGGAAATATAGTCGGAATTTCTAACACAGAAATTCATAACAGTAAGAGTTTTTATAACTTGCTAACGGATGCAAATGCTACAAAAAGAGATTATGTTTATTCAGAAAAAGAAGATGCATATACCATTAGAAATGCAAATTACAAATACATAAAATTTGATAATGGTTCAGAAGAGTTGTACAAATTATCAACAGATGCATACGAAAAATCAAATTTAATAGGCACGACTTTATCTGCTGAAGCTATTGCAAATAAAGCAGCTTTAATTACAGAAGCAAATAGTATTCGTAATTAATAAATTTGCGATTTTCCCTTTTTTATAGGTTTAGATAATCACTCTAACTCTTGTGGAGAAAACTTTTTAAATTATATTTTTGAAGTTATTTCCTACTTTTTAAACTTGCTTTTTCTTGAGATAAATTTAGTTCAGGCTCTCAAAAAGAGCTTAAAAATTAAGCCTGCTTTGAGCGGATTATAAAAATTCAATCAAGGCTCAATTAAAACAATTTTATTCTTAATTTTCGGATTAAAGAGGTTTTTTTAGTTTTCAAATAATCTTATCTTTATGCAAAATCTAATCAACCTTAATTATGAAATATATTAAACTTCTTGCAATTACATTGGTAGTAGTGTCTTGTAAAGAAACCAAACAAATAGAAGATTTAAACACCAAAGCAAAGCGTATTCATGAAAAAGTAATGACTTTAGATACGCATGTAGATATTAATGTTGCCAATTTTACAGATAGTATTAATTATACACAAAAATTAAGCAACCAAGTTAATTTACCAAATATGGAAGAAGGTGGTTTAGATGTCGCCTTTTTTATTGTATACACAGGTCAAGGAGATTTAACAGAAGAAGGTTATGACAAAGCGTATAAAAACGCAATGAGCAAGTTTAAGGCTATTCATAAACTTACAAAAGATATTGCTCCCAATAGAATTGGTTTGGCTGTTACTTCTGAAGAAGCAAGAAAAATATATGCATCAGGAAAAAAAGTAGCAATGATTGGGGTAGAAAATGCATATCCTTTAGGAACAGATATTTCTAGAGTAAAACAGTTTTACGATTTAGGAGCAAGATATATGAGTCTTTCTCATAATGGACATAGTCAGTTTTGTGATTCTAATACAGGAGAAAAAGATAACGTTTGGTTGCATAATGGAGTAAGTGATTTAGGAAAAGAAGTCATTAAAGAAATGAACAAATGGGGGATAATGATTGATGTTTCTCATCCATCAAAAAAAGCCATGAAAGATATGATAGCACTTTCTAAAGCACCAATTATAGCTTCACATTCTTCTGCAAGAGCATTATGTAATCATAGTAGAAATTTAGATGATGAGCAATTACAATGGATGAAAGAAAATGGTGGAGTTGTACAAACAGTCGCTTTTAGCTCTTATGTAAATACAGAAAAACATAATGCTTACAATAAAGCTTTGTCAGAAAAAATAAAAGAATTAGCAAAAAAAGATAGTTTAGTAATAAAATCTTGGGCAGAAGTAAGAGAGTTAGAACAAAATGATAGAGATGCTTATATTTCTTCTTACAGAAAATTACAAAAAAAAGCTAAAACCTTAGTTGCAGATGTAGCACCTGTAAATGTTGCTGATTTTGTGGATCACATAGATTATTTGATAAAAAAAATAGGGATTAATCATGTAGGAATAAGTTCTGATTTTGATGGAGGAGGAGGAGTAGAAGGTTGGAATGATGCTTCTGAAACCTTAAATGTTACTAAAGAATTGGTAAAAAGAGGATATACAGAAACGCAAATTGCTCAACTATGGAATGGTAATTTATTACGTGTTTTAGATGAAGTTGAAAAAATTGCACAAGAAATTCAATCTAAATCATAAAAGAAATAAAGTTTTAGAAACTAAAAAACCATCTCACAAGAGATGGTTTTTTTAACTAACTAATTCAAATAATTTACACAATGAAGAGGTTTACTACGTCTCTTCAAATTATATTTAGCAATCAGTGTGCCAAAAAATATTTGAATTTATATTTTTAATTTTTTTAACAAAATTTTTACAAATCTTGAGCATGCTTATGCGCTTTATAAGAAGAACGAACTAAAGCACCACTTTCTACATACATAAAACCCATTTCCAAACCTATGGTTTCATATTTTTTAAATTGGTCTGGAGTGATAAACTCTTTTACAGGTAAATGTTGTTTAGTAGGTTGTAAGTATTGACCAATCGTAATAATATCACAATTTACTTCACGTAAATCTTTCATGGTTTGTATCACTTCTTCTTCGGTTTCACCCAAACCTAGCATCAAACCAGTTTTGGTTCGCATTCCGTTTTCTTTTAAGTATTTTAAAACCCCTAAACTTCTATCATATTTTGCTTGAATTCTAACTTCACGAGTTAATCTTCTAACAGTTTCCATATTATGAGAAACTACTTCTGGATGCACTTCTATAATTCTGTCTATTTGTTTGGTGTTTCCTTGAAAATCTGGTATTAAAGTTTCTAAGGTTGTAGTTGGGTTTGCTCTACGAATGGCATCCACAGTTTCTGCCCAAATTATAGAACCACCATCTTTTAAATCGTCTCTATCTACAGAGGTAATTACAGCATGTTTTATGCTCATAATTTTTATAGAACGTGCCACTTTTTCTGGCTCATCCCATTCTACAGTTTCTGGTCTTCCAGTTTTTACACCACAAAAACCACAAGAACGTGTACAAATGTTTCCAAGAATCATAAATGTAGCAGTTCCTTCTCCCCAACATTCACCCATATTTGGGCAACTTCCACTTGTACAAATAGTGTTTAATTTATACTTATCTACCAAACCTCTTAGTTCTGTATATTTTTTACCAACAGGTAATTTTACACGCAACCATTTGGGTTTTTTAGGTCTTTCAGGAAGAATAACAGAGTCTACAGCCATTTACGTTCTTTATTAAAGTGCAAAGATACGAAGTAAAAAACAGAAAAGAAAAGTTAAAAGTTACAGTATTCTGCCAGTTTTCTTTTCCAACGATAAGTTTTTTCTATGGAAGTTATTTTAGCTTTCTTCTCTTCTTCTGATAAATTTTTTGAAGCAAGAATTTCTTTCTTTTCATACTCTAATTTTTTTAATAATATAGATTGAAAGTTATCTTTTCCTGATGCTTGAATTTGATTTGTAAACATTTATGTGATTTTAATATATTAAAATAATCTTTATTTTTTTTAAAATTAGGCAACAGTTAAAAACCAAATACTAAATCCAATTAAAAACACAATTCCAACTACACTTAAAATTCTTAAATAAATTCCTGGTTGATGTTCTTTTGGAGTATGTTTTCCAGTGATGAGTTTATAATTTAAAATTGCGTAAAAAGGAGCTGTTAAAAAAGATAAAATTGTTGCAATTTTTACCAACAATCCCATATTATCCAAAAAATATTTTAAAATTAAAAAAGTACCTGCGAATAAAAAAAGTATCCAAAACCAGTATCCAAATTTTAATTCTTTATTCAATAAGATTTTTGTAGTTCTATTCATGGCTCTTGGTGAAGCATCCATAGTTGTAATAGTTGTACTAAACATTGTTGTAAATGCAGCAATAGTAATAAATATATATGAAAATTCACCTAAATTTTTGGTATATAAATTAATAAGTTGTTGTGCAAAAACACCTCCTTTATTTGAGAATGTTTCTCCAGATTTGTACATCACCAAAGCACCTAAAAGCACAAAACAAATTCCTAAAAAAAGTGTTCCTATGTATCCAATATTAAAATCGAAAATAGCATCTTTTGGTTTGGTTTTTACAACTGTTGTTTTGTCTTTTTCTACAGACCAAATAGAATGCCAGATCGAAACATCTAGAGGAGCAGGCATCCAACCTAAAAAAGCAATTAAAAAAGTAATTTCTACAGTTCCAGATGGTAAAATTTGTGTGACATCAAAAGCTTCTTTTGTACTAAAAAGTGCGACTAAAACTGCAATTATGGTGCTAATTGTTAAGATTACAATAATGTATTTCATTAAGTTATCTAATAACTTATATTTTCCGACAACCAAAAAAAGCAAACTAACAAAAAGTAAAATAGTGGCCCATAAAACCAAATCATTTGTAAAACCAAATAATTGTGAAGCCAGCCCAGCAGTTACAATAGTTACAGCTGCTTGAATGGTAAACATGGTCGCAAAATTAATGATATAATAAGCGATTAAAACGCCTTTCCCTAATTTTCGATATCCATCTAATAAAGTTTCTCCAGTTGCAGTTGCATAACGTGGGCCAAATTGAAAAAAAGGATATTTAAAAAGATGTACCAATAATAAAGCCCATAACAAACCAAAACCAAATTCTGCACCAGCTTTTGTAGACTGTACCAAATGCGAAACCCCAATTGCTGCTCCTGCAAATAGTAAACCTGGACCTATAGATTGTAAAAAGGATTTTTTCATTTTAAGACCTCTTAATAATTTCTGCCAACAACTTTTTAGCACGTAACAATTTTACTTTTACGTTATTCATTGGTTCTTTTATTTGATCAGAAATTTCTTTGTAACTCAATTCTTGGAAGTAACGCAACTGAATGACTTCTTGGTATTTAGGTTTTAACTGTTTAATATCTCTTAACAGTTTTGCTAAATTTTGTTCTGTAATAATTTTGTCTTCTGGAGTAGGACTTTCATCAACCACTAAATAGGCTTTTTCTTCTTGTTCTTTAGAAGTATCTGTAGCAATAGAAACCTTTTTTTTACGTAATAAATCAATATGAACATTTTTAGAAATGGTAATTAACCAAGTCTTAAAAACGTATTTATCTTCATAAGAATTAATTTTATCAAAAGCTTTAGAAAATGTTTGAATGGAAATATCCTCAGCATCATTTTCGCTTTTTGTACGTTTTAATTGATAATTATAAACGTCTCCCCAAAAAGTATCTAACAAATATCTAAATGCAGATTGATTGCCATTTTTGGCTTTAGAAATCTGTATTTCGAGGTTTTTATTGTTTATTTCCAATGATTTGGTTTTGACCACAAATTAGTAATAAAAATTGAAAACTGAAATAGTAGTAGCCCAATTTCTAAAAAAGGAAGGAAATAAGAGATTTGTGGTTCTTTTAATTTTTTTGCTGAAAAGCCAATAACAATAAACTGAATCAAATAATAGGTTAGAAATAGTGGTAAAATAATTTTCCAAGACTCAAAGAAAAATAGTAAAGTTCCCAAAAGATAAAAAAACACTTTAGAGATAAAGAATAAACCTAAAAAGAACTGATGCTGAGTTTTATAATGATTTGCTGTAGAAATATGTCTTCTTTTTTGGCGAAACCAAGCTGTAAATGATTTTGGTGCTAAAGATTCAGTAAAACTTTTTTCAGAAGTACAAATAGTTGTATTTTCTTTATTTGCAGCATCTTGTATAAACAAATCATCATCACCAGATTTAATATGTATATGGTTTATAAAACCTTTTACATTAAAAAACTCTTCTTTTTGGTAAGCTAAATTTCGACCAACTGCCATGTATGGAGCACCCATTTTGGCATAACTAAAATATTGAATAGCAGTTAGTAAAGTTTCAAATCTAACAAATAAATTAACAAGCGATTTTTCTTGCTTGTATTTTCCATAACCTAAAACTATGGTTTTTTCTTTGGTAAATTTTTGACTCATTTCTGCAATCCAATACTTAGAAAGTGGTTTGCAATCTGCATCTGTAAACAGTAAATGCTCGTGGTTTGCAGCTTTAATTCCTAAAGTAAGTGCATATTTTTTATTTCCCCAAAAAGCTTCAATATTTTCTACATCTATAATTTTAATGTTCTGATGATCTTTTTTAAAAGACTCCATTACTTCTAGAGTTGCATCAGAAGAAGCATCATTTATCAAAACTATCTCAAAATCAGTATATTTCTGATTGATGATTGAGGGTAAGAAATTCTTTAGATTTTTAGCTTCATTTTTGGCACAAATAATTACAGAAATAGGAGTTCCTGTAGCTTTTTTTAGTCTTTTATCTTTTTGATTTTCAAGTAAAAAAGTAGAAAAAACAAGGTAGTAAATAATCTGAATTACTGTAAATACTACAAAAGCGTAGAAAAGCACAGATAATATCATTTTTTAAAAGAAAATATTATTTATGTTGAGGTTCTGCACAAGAATCAAATTGATCTGGTGTTTTTCCACAAAAACCACAAGACTCTCCAGTTTCATTTAACATAGGGTTCTGACTTGCGCAAGTTCCTGCAAATTTACCATCTTTTTTTGCCCAAATTTTTATCGCAATTCCAGCAACTCCAAGAGCTAATAAACCTAAAGTAAGTAGTAATAACTTCATAAAAAACAATTATAACACAAAGATACATATTCTAATTGTCAACTTAAAAAAACTAGTAATAATATTAAAGTGTGTTCTATAATTTTTAAGCAATTTTAAATAATATATTTTTTTTTAAAACTATTTCGTTTTTCTCGGGTCAAATTAAATGTAAATTAATAAACTTATAAAATGAAAAATCAATTAATTAGAAATTTAGCAATTTTATTTATTGCTTCAGGAGTGTTTTACGGATGCAGTTCATCATCTAATGAAGAAGAAGAACCAACTACAGGAACATTGCACAATGCTTTTGCAGAATTTGATGCAACAGAAACAGATATTTATCTATCTGGAAGTAATGTAGTAATAGAAACTACTGGATTACCAAATCATACAACTCCATATTGGAGCACAAGCCATCCATTATATGTAGCTCCTACAGTAACAAGTTCTGGGCAAATGACACCAACTAGAATTGATACTTCTGGAAGAGATAATTCTTCTTCTTTAACAGTTTCTGCAAACCCAAGTGTAGCAAGTTCTACATCTAATACTCAATTAGGAGCTATTGGTATTGCAGTAAGTGGTGCTTATATTTATAACGATCAAGAAGGTAATGGACAGTTAGATGCAGCTGCAGGAAGTTTAGATTATTCAGGAGGTCATATTGGACCTTCAAATTACCATTATCATTTAGAACCTTTAGCTTTTTCTGATGATGATGACAAATTAAATGGTATTATTTCTGACGGATTTTTTATTTATGGAAGAAAATGTAATTCTACTGGCACTTATCCAACAGATTTAGATGCTTCAGGAGGACATACAAGTACAACACAACATACAACAACAGCTGAATATCATTATCATATTATTAACGAATTATACTCAAATACAGGCAGGTACATTGTCTTTGCAGGACCATATAAAGGAACTCCGAATGCGATTAATTAATTATATTTTTTTATTTTTTTTACTTGTTTTTGGTAGTTGTAATAATACTGCCAAAAGTAAGTTTATAGCTTCTGAAAAAAAGATACATGATATAAGTATAATAAAAGAGGAAGTGAAACTAAATCCTTTAAAAGGGCAGTGGTTTTATAAGGGTAAACCATTTAATGGATTTGCTGTTAATTATTACGAAAACCAAGTTCTATCAGAAAAAATAGGTTTTTTTAATGGGAAAAGAGAGGGCAAAGCCTTTAAATATTTTAAAGATGGTTCTGTAAAATATGAAGCAAACTACGTTAACAATAAGTTGCATGGTGTAAAATTGAATTATTTTAAAAACGGAAACATTTTCTCTGAATCTAATTACGTGAATGGTAAAAGACATGGACTTCAAAAAACTTGGTATATTGATGGTCAGTTGGCAAAAAAGAAAAATTTAAGTGAAGGTAAAGAAAAAGGATTACAACAGGCTTGGTTAGCAAATGGAACAATCTATGTAAATTACGAAGCAAAAAATGGACGTATTTTTGGTATGAATCGTGCAAATTTATGTTATAAATTAAAAAAAGAACAAGTTCAATATGAAAGTAAATAGTTTTTTGTTAGGATTTATTTTTCTTTTTTTAAGCTGTAAAAATTCAGCAAAAAAAGAAGAAACAAGTAGAGTAGACGCTTTACCTTATTTTAATGAAGCCTCTTTTACTCCAAAATGGGTTCATCCTAAAAGTGATGAACTTAAAAGTTTTCATAAAATTCCAGATTTTAATTTAATAAATCAAAATGGAGAAAAAGTAACTCAAAAAACTTTTGAAAATAAAATATATATAGCAGATTTTTTCTTTACCTCTTGCCCAGGAATTTGCCCAATGATGACAGCAAATATGTATAAATTGCAAGAAGAATTTAAAAATGATACTAATGTTTTATTGCTTTCGCATTCTGTTACACCTGTAAAAGATTCAGTTTCTAAATTAAAAGAATATGCTGTAGAAAATGGAATTATTGATGCAAAATGGCATTTAGTTACAGGAGATAGAAAAGAAATTTATGATTTAGGAAGACAATCTTATTTTGTAGAAGAAAACTTAGGAGAACCATTGGGGATTGATGATTTTTTACACACAGAGAATTTTGTTTTAATTGATAAGAAAAAACATATTAGAGGTATTTATAATGGGTTAAATAGAGCTTCAATTGCTCAATTAATTATTGATATAAAATCTCTACAAAAAGAAATTTAAAGTTAATTTAGCTGTTATTTAAGCCTTTCGTCTTCGCTCAAGACAGGCTTTGTCTAAAATCTATGTAATTGATTTTGAATAAATAAGATTTCTCCATTACAGTTGAAATGACAAACTTTAATACTTTTAAGACAGCCTCCTTTTTATACAATCACATTTACTTCAATTTCTAAAGAAATACGAAATTTTTTTAAAATCGTTTTTTGAATTTTTTTCGCTAATAGGTAGATTTCTTCACCAGAAGCGTTTCCATAATTTACCAAAACCAAAGCTTGCTTTTTATGCACACCAGCATCACCAAAACGTTTTCCTTTATAACCACTTTGTTCTATTAACCAACCAGCAGGAATTTTGTAGGTAATGTTTCCTTGAACGCAGTCCAAAGGTTTTATTTCGTAAAATGGGATATTTGGATATTTTTTTTGAAGTTCTAAAAACTGTTCTTTTAAAATTACAGGGTTTTTAAAAAAACTACCACTATTACCAATTTCTTTTGGATCTGGTAATTTTGACTTTCTAATGGCAATTACTGCATCAGAAATATCTTTTAAGCTCGGATTTTTGATGTTTTTAGATGCTAATTCAGTTTCAATGGCACCATAAGAAGTATTTAAATTATGGCTGTTTTTTGTTAGTTGAAAACTTACAGAAGTAATAATGTATTTGTCTTTTACTTCATTTTTAAAAATTGAATTTCGATATCCGAAACTACATTCAGAATTTGAAAAAGTAACTCTTTTACCAGTTTCAATTTCAATGGCTTCCACTTTTGTAATTGTATCTTTTACTTCAACTCCATAAGCACCAATATTCTGTATTGGGCAAGTACCAACATTTCCAGGAATTAGTGATAAATTTTCTAATCCACCATAATTTTGAGCAATACACCACAAAACAAATTCATGCCAATTTTCGCCAGCATTTACAGTTAAGTAAATATCATTATGATTTTCTCTATCAATAGAAATTCCTTTGATATCAATATGAACGACAAGTTTTTCAATATCTTTAGTAAGCAACATATTGCTTCCGCCAGAAATTAAAAAAAGTTCTTTTTCTGTTTTTAAAAGTTGTTGTAATTGATATACAGAATCAACAGAAACAAAACGTTTTGCAAGCACATCAATACTAAAAGTATTGTAGTTTTTAAGTGATATGTTTTGTTGGATGTTCAACTAATTGGGATACTGTTTCAAAGCTTCTGCTAAAATTTCTACAGACTTAATTAAGTCTTGTTTATTTAAAACATAGGCCATTCTTATTTGGTTTTTACCTTCTCCTTCTGTAGAATAAAATCCGCTTGCAGGTGCAACCATTACAGTTTCATTATGATGATGAAATTTTTCTAATATCCATTGTGCAAAATCATCAGAATCTTTAACAGGTAGTTCAGCCACACAGTAAAATGCACCTTTTGGATTGGCAACTTTTACACCATCAATTTTTTGTAGTTCAGTAATTAAAGTATTTCTTCTTTCTACATATTCTTCTTTTACATCATCAAAATAACTTTGTGGTGTTTCTAAAGCAGCTTCGCTTGCAATTAATGCATACGTAGGTGGGCTTAATCTTGCTTGTGCAAATTTAATTGTAGTATTTATAAACTCTTCGTTTTTAGAAGCAATACAACCAATTCTTGCTCCACACATACTATATCTTTTTGATACAGAATCAATAACAATGGCATTTTGGTCTAAACCTTCTAAAGACAAAACAGAAGTGTGTTGCAAACCATCATAAGTAAACTCACGATAAACTTCATCTGCAATTAAAAATAAATCGTGTTTTAAAACAATTTTTTTTAATTTTTCAATTTCCTCTTTAGAGTATAAATATCCTGTTGGATTTCCAGGATTACAAATTAAAATTGCTTTGGTTTTTTTAGTGATAAGTTGCTCAAAATCTTCAATTTTTGGAAGTGCAAAATTATCTTCAATTTTAGAAATTACAGGAACAACTTTAACTCCAGAAGCAGTAGAAAATCCGTTATAATTTGCATAAAAAGGCTCAGGAATTATAATTTCATCACCAGGATCTGTAATGCTACCAATAGTAAATAATAAAGCTTCAGAACCACCTGTAGTTACTACAATGTTGTTAGCAGAAACATTTATATTATGTTGTTTATAATAGTTTGCAAGTTTTTCTCTATACTCTTCAGCACCTTCAGAACGAGCATAAGCCAAAGTCTTTATTGTATTATTTTTTACAGCATCTAGAGCAACTTGTGGTGTTTTTATATCTGGTTGCCCAATATTTAAATGATACACTTTGGTTCCTCTTTTTTTTGCATCCTCAGCAAAAGGTACCAATTTACGAATTGGTGATGAAGGCATTTGAATTCCCTTTTTAGATATTGAAGGCATAATAATATTTTAAGTATTTAGCGATACAAATTTGCAAAATATATTTTATTTATCACATTTTATTGTAGAAACTTTAAAGGTTAAATATTTGCTAAAATTAATTGTATAAAAAGTTAGATTTGTATCTTCATACTAAATAAATTTTTTCTTTTGATTTTTAAACCATTATTATATTTTTTTCTATTTTTTGTCTGCTTGACAACCTACTCTCAATCAGGTTTTAATTTTTTAGACGCTTCTAAAAAGAAGCAAATGGTTAAGTTTCAAAAAGTAAATAACCTAATTGTGATACCTTTAGAAATTAATGGAAAAAAACTTTCTTTTATTTTAGATACTGGAGTAAATAAAACCATACTTTTTAATTTAGAAAAGAACGATAGTTTACAACTTTTAAATACCAAGAATATACAACTTAGAGGTTTAGGAAAAGGAGAGTCTGTAAATGCTATTATCTCAAAAAAAAATAGGATTCAATTAAAAGGTTTACTAAACAAAAACGAAACTATTTATGTTGTTTTAAAAGACTTTTTTGACTTATCTGGTAAAATGGGTAGAACAATTCACGGAATTATTGGATATAGTGTGTTTAAAAATTTTATTGTAAAGGTAAATTATCAAACTAAAAGGTTAATTTTTTACAACCCCAAATACTACACTTATAGGAAATGTAAAAAATGTTTTACAACACCATTAAGTTTTTTTCAAAACAAACCTTTTATAAAAGCAAAAGCAGTTTTAGACACTGTAAATAATACAGTTACAGATGTTAACATGCTAATAGATAGTGGTGGTAGTGATGCATTGTGGTTGTTCGAAAAATCTAAAAAAGAGATAAAAACCCCCATAAATTATTTTAATGATATTTTAGGTGAAGGTTTAAGTGGAACTATTTATGGAAACAGAAGCAGAATCCCTAAATTTATCTTAGGTAATTTTGAAATTAAGCAGCCTACAGTTTCTTTTTTAGACTCTACATCCACAACAAATGCAAGGAAATTTAAAGGTAGAAATGGTAGTATTGGTGGGGGTATTTTAAGTAGATTTTTAGTTTGGATAGATTATCCAAATAAAAAAATAACTTTTAAGAAAAACGGATCTTTTAAAAAACGGTTTAATTACAACATGAGTGGTTTAGATGTTGTTTACAGTGGTAAAGAAATTGTAAGAGAAAAAATAACACAAAGTTTTAATAGTGATTATAACCAAAGTTTAAGTGATAACAATACCATATCATTTGTTTCAAGTTATAAATATAGATTTAAACCCTCTTATAAAATTAAGAGAGTGGTTAAAAATTCTTCTGCAGATAAAGCAGGATTAAAAGTAAATGATAAAATTATAAGTTTAAATGGTAAAGCTATTCATAACTTTACTTTGGCAGATATAATTTATAGATTCCAAGAAAAAGACGGAAAAAAAATAAAACTCTACATAGATAGAAATGGAAAAAAAATGAAATTTACTTTTAAGCTAGAAAAGAAAATTTAACTATCAGAGAGCAAACTTTTTTCTTTTAATAAAGAAATTCCACGATCTACAAAACCTTTAATTTTAATTACTTTCCTTGGGTTTTTAGCGTTGGAAAAAATAGTAATAGACTTAGAAAAACCTCCTGGCCTTTTTGTATCATAAGAAACTTTAATCTCACCTTTTTCTCCAGGCATAATAGGTTTTTCTGGCTTTTTAGGCACAGTACAACCACAAGAAGACTGAATATTTTTTATAATTAATGGTTTATCGCCAATATTTGTAAATACAAAAGTGCGTTCTCCATTATCACCTTTAGCAATTTTACCATAGTTAATAGTTTCTTTTTCAAATTTAAACTCTTGAGCTGATAAAGAAAAGTGAACAATTCCTATAAATAGTAAAGTAAATAGCGTTTTCATTTTATTTGCTGATATATCCTTTAATTTTAATTTTTTTTCTTTTATTTTTTGCATTCGAAAAAATAATAATTTCTTTTGAAAAACCGCCAGTTTTAGAAGTATCATAAGACACAGTTATTGTTGCTTTTTCTCCAGGCATTATAGGTCTTTCAGGTTTTTTAGGAACTGTACAATCGCAAGAGGTTTTAATTTCTTTTATAATTAATGGCGCATTTCCAATATTTGTAAACTTAAAAAGACGATTTCCATCATCACCTTTTTTAATTTTACCATAGTTAATAGTTTCTTTTTCAAATTTAAATTCTTGTGCAGAAATTGCAATAGAAAAGAAGAATACTATAATAAAGACAGATGCTTTTTGCATATTACAAATTTACAATTTTAAAATGATAAAATAATCAACGTCTAATTTTCTCTAGAAAAAAGAGAATTGTATTTTTGCCAACTATATATCAAAAAGGATACCAAAAGCATGACAATTCCATCTAAATATGATTCAAAGCAAGTAGAAGATAAATGGTATGATTACTGGATGAAAAATAATTATTTTCATTCAACACCAGATGAAAGAGAGCCATATACCATTGTAATTCCTCCTCCAAATGTTACTGGAGTTTTACATATGGGGCACATGCTAAACAACACCATTCAAGATGTTTTAATAAGACGTGCTCGTTTATTAGGTAAAAATGCTTGTTGGGTTCCTGGAACAGATCACGCATCTATTGCTACTGAAGCTAAAGTTGTTGCCAAATTAAAGGAACAAGGAATTAAGAAAAGCGATTTAACTCGTGAAGAGTTTTTACAGCATGCTTTTGATTGGAAAGATGAATATGGAGGTATTATTTTAGAGCAATTAAAAAAGTTAGGTGCTTCTTGTGATTGGGAAAGAACTGCTTTTACAATGGATCCAGAAATGTCTGAATCTGTAATTAAAGTTTTTGTTGATTTGTATAACAAAGGTTTGATTTACAGAGGTTATAGAATGGTAAACTGGGATCCAGAAGCAAAAACTACTTTGTCTGATGAAGAAGTAATTCACGAAGAAAGACAAGGAAACTTATATTATTTAAAATATAAAATCTTATCCCCAACCCTTTCCGAAGGAAAAGGGACTGAGCAAAAAGTTATTCATAACAGTGATAGTTCCTCTCCTTTGGAGAGGTTAGGAGAGGATGAGTATTTGGTTATTGCAACTACAAGACCAGAAACTATTTTTGGAGATACTGCAATTTGTATCAACCCTAATGATGAACGTTTTTCACATTTAAAAGGAAAAAAAGCAATTGTTCCTTTATGTGGAAGAATTATTCCGATTATTGAGGATGAATATGTAGATTTAGAATTTGGAACTGGTTGTTTAAAAGTAACGCCTGCTCATGATGAGAATGATAAAAATTTAGGAGATAAACATAATCTAGAAGTTATCGATATTTTTAATGATGATGCTTCTTTAAATTCTTTTGGATTACATTATCAAGGAAAAGATAGGTTTGTAGTTCGTAAAGAAATTGCTAAAGAACTTGAGGAAAAAGGTATTTTAGTAAAAACGGAAGTCCATACCAATAAAGTAGGAACTTCAGAAAGAACAAAAGCAGTGATAGAACCAAGATTATCAGATCAATGGTTTTTAAAGATGAAAGATTTAGCTACACCTGCTATAAATGCTGTTTTAGGAAAAGATAAAGAAATCAATTTATATCCAAAAAAATTCGAAAATACGTATCGTCATTGGATGGAAAATGTGCGTGATTGGAACATTTCTCGTCAACTTTGGTGGGGACAACAAATTCCAGCTTATTATTATGGTGATGGTAAAGAAGATTTTGTAGTTGCAGAAACTAAAGAAGAAGCTTTTGAATTGGCAAAAAAGAAATTAGCTGTCTCTTCGAGCGCAGTCGAGAAGTCATTTAAGATTGAAGATTTAAGACAAGATGAAGACGCTCTTGATACTTGGTTCTCTTCTTGGTTATGGCCAATGTCAGTTTTTGATGGAATTAGAAACCCAGAAAACGAAGAAATAAAATACTATTATCCAACAAACGATTTAGTTACAGGGCCAGATATTTTATTCTTTTGGGTAGCAAGAATGATTGTTGCTGGTTATGAATATAAAGATGAAAAACCTTTTAAAAATGTTTATTTAACAGGTTTAGTTAGAGACAAGCAAAGACGTAAAATGTCTAAACAGCTTGGAAATTCTCCAGATGCTTTAAAATTAATTGAAGAATATGGAGCAGATGGAGTAAGAGTTGGTTTGTTATTGAGTTCTGCTGCTGGAAACGACTTGATGTTTGATGAAGATTTATGTCAGCAAGGAAAAGGATTTGCTAACAAAATTTGGAATGCTTTTAGATTGATAAAAGGTTGGGAAGTTGATGCAACTTTACAACAACCAGAAACAGCCAAAATTGGCTTGGCTTGGTATGAAGCAAAGTTTCAAAAAGCATTAACAGAAATAGAAGATCATTTTTCTAAATATCGTTTATCTGATGCTTTGATGGCAATTTATAAACTAATCATGGACGATTTTTCTTCTTGGTTATTAGAGATTGTAAAACCAGGGTATCAACAACCTATTGATAAAACTACGTTTGATGCTATTATTGGAGTTTTAGAAAATAACTTAAAAGTATTGCATCCATTTATGCCTTTTTTAACAGAAGAAATTTGGCAGCATATTACAAAAAGAACACCTGAAGAAGCTTTAATTATTGCAAAATATCCAGAATTAAAAGATTTTGATGCTGATATTATTACAGATTTTGAATTTGCAACAGGTGTCGTTTCTGGAATTAGAACCATCAGAAAAGAAAAGAATATTTCTTTTAAAGATGCTATTGAACTTTTTGTTGTTGATAATGATAAAAAATCAAAACAATTTGATGTTGTTATACAGAAACTAACAAATACATCAACCATAAATTATGTTTTAGAAAAAGTAGAAGGCGCATCTTTTAGAGTAAAATCGAATGAATATTTTGTGCCAATTTCTGCAGCAAATATCGATGTTGAAGCAGAAATAAAGAAACTAGAAGCAGAATTAAAAAGAGCAGAAGGTTTCTTATTTGGTATCACAAAAAAATTATCAAACGAACGTTTTGTTTCTAATGCTCCAGAACAAGTAATTGCTTTAGAACGTAAAAAAGAGGCAGATACCATTGCTAAAATTGAAACAATTAAATCTAGTTTAACTAGTTTACAATAAAAAAAAGGCTGTCTTAAAAGTATTTAAGAATGTCAAACTGAGCCTTTCGTCTTCGCTCAAGACAGGTTTTGTAGAAGTTTTATAACATACTGGTTATTAGTTGTATTTAAACAATCTCAATATGAAAAATAAATTTTTTTTTTGATTTTTCAGACAGTCTCTTTGGTTTTTATGAGGTTGCTAAAACTTTATCATGGTTTTTATAGAATTGCATAATTACAAAAGCACCAATAACGGAAGAAGCCATTCCTTCTATCAATAAAGTTATAAAAACTTCTGCTAAAGTTATTTTTCCACCAATTAAAAAAGAATTGTCCATTACTAATAAAAAGTCTGGGTTTATAAATTCTATATAACCCACAACACCTATAATAGATAATATTACAGCCAATGCAGAGGTTTGTATTCCTATTCCTAAATTTGTTGTATAATTAGTGTCTCTATTTTTATAAATATTTGTTTTTATAGCTTGACGTATACCAATAGCAACAAATAATAAATTCATAAACCTTAAATATGGGTTTTCCTCTAATCCAAAAAATTTACAGATAAAGAAAAAACCTCCAATTAAAAAGGTAATAAGTAATGCGTATTTAATAATAATATTTACTTGATTCATTTTTGTTTAGTTTATTAGGTTATTAGTTAAACAAAAATAGTAATTTTATATTTTATTTTTCTTAAAGAAACTTTAAAACTCTAAACGTCAGTATTTAAATGTAATTTTTAAGTAAAAACAATTATTTCCATTTTTATAAAATTTTACTATAATTTACTTAGTAGCATATAAATTCTTATATTTATTAACAGAATAAGTTTTAATACATTAAAAAAAATAGATTGATTATGAAAAGAATTTTTTTACCACTATTGTTTCTATTATTATTAACTACTTGTGTATCAAAGAAAAAATATGCAGCATTAGAAACTAAATATAAAGATACAAAAGGAAATCTTCAAAAATTAGAATTAAAATTTGCTGAAATTGATAGAAGAGTAGCTGCCTATAATGAAAAAATTAGTTCTTTAAAAGAAAACAAAAATAGTGTTACTATAGAAGAAGAAAAAGCCCTAAAATATGATGTAAAAGATGGTGTGCCTGTACTTTCTAAAAAAGGAAGAAAACTTATGGATGAAACTATTGCAAAAATAGATCCTAAAAGAATGGCAAAAGCAAAAACGTTTAAAGACACTTTAAATTTAGTGGTGGCTTACAACGTTTTTAAAAAGACATTTGTTGCTAATGAACTTCAAAATTCTGATGATATAAATATTAACATAGAACAAACTGTGGTAATGATTTCTGTTTCTGATAAGCTTTTATTTAATAAAGGTAGTTATAAAGTAAGAAAAGAAGCCTATACCTTAATTACAAAGCTGGCAGATATTATAGAGTCTGAACCAAGTTTAGATGTAATGATAGAAGGTCATACAGATTCTCAAACCATTAATAACCAAAGTGTACAAGACAATTGGGATTTAAGTGTAAAAAGAGCTACATCTATTGTTAGGCTTTTACAAAATAAATTTAAAATTGATGGGAGCAGATTAATTGCTTCTGGTAGAGGAGATACAATGCCATTATACCCAAATACTAATAGCGAAAACAGAGCAAAAAATAGAAGAACAAGAATTGTAATTTTACCAAACTTAGATAAATTCTTTGCTTTATTAACAGAAGAAGGTGTTATAAAAAAATAGTGATATTGATAGTTGTTTGAAGTTTAAAAAAATGACAATTACCTTCTAAATAATGTTTATTTAATATAAAGATAAGATTCATAAGATAGTTCATTACGCCTCATAAAAGTGACTTTAAAACCCTTACTATCATTCTTTAAGGTTAAAAAATTATTGTTTATTTCATAATGAGTGGCGTTTGCTAGAGCATCAAAATAATGATCTTCAAATTTTACGGCTTCATCATTGCAATCTACCAAAAACCTAAAGAAATTTGAGGTATCTATTGTAGAGTCTAGCTCAGAAAAGCTGAATTTTCCTTCAAAATTGTTTATACCACCATGACCACCAAAGTTATAGTATTTTTTATCGTTTTTATATTTTGTATTCCCTAAAACCAAAAAAGGGGGATTGTTGCGACAAGGAAAACATATATTTTTTGATTTTAAATATATATTATTAGGAGCTTTAATATCTACAACTAACCATTCTCCTACTAAATTTGGTTTTATACTTTCATCTTTAAAAGTATAAATTCCTTCGTTTATTTTAACTTCATTTAAAACAAAAAGAGAATCAACATTAAAAAAGCCATCGTATTCAATAGTTAAAGCACAATTTTTATTAATTGTGTTTATTTTGTCTAAACTTTTTTGTTCTACCTTATATTTTTTAGCTTTAAAAAAATCACTATGAATATTAGTTAAATAATAATCAAAATATAAACTATCTGAGAATGTAATTTCATTACCAGATAAGATAGCAAAGCCAGCTTTTGGTTTAGCAAGAAAATTATCTTTTTGTGAACAAGAACAGATAGTAATAACAAAACTTAAAAAAATAAATAGTTTTTTCATAATTGTAATTTTACTAAAAGTACAAAAAAAAATGAAAATTAATATATGATTAAGTATATAATTTGTTAAGAATGAGTCATTTTATTGATAACTTCTGAATGTTTTGGAAATTCATCAATTAATCTTTTACAAAAGGCAACACAAAATATCTAAAGTCAAAACCAAGAGAAACTCTACAGCCTACAAAAAGCAAAAGAATCTTTTTTAAAAAAAATCTACTACGAAATAATTTGCAGGTACTGTAAATTGTGGGACTTCTCCATTCTTAAAATCAGCACCTATCATTACAAAAGCATAATCTCTTTTTGGTGAAAATAAATGCAATTTTACGGCAGATCCTATATAAAATGCCAAATCTCATCTTGGCTTATTTTATGAAAAGCAGAAAATTTATTAGAAGTCAATAGAAAATAAATACTAGTACAATAGTTTCTGTCTCCAATAAAATTGTTTCCTAAATCTTTAGAAGCTATTATTCCCTTCACTTCTGTAAATTCCTTTAAAATAACCACCTTCAGGATGTTCTGTTAATTTAAAACAACTAATTATTTTTTTTGCAACCACAATTTAAAACTTCTAGTTTTCATTATAAAATCTGCCATATCTTTTCCCCAAACTTGATAAGAAATTTGTGAAGGATGCACACCATCACTAAAAAAAGTAGAAACATCACCAGCTATATTGTGTCTCTTTTGCCAACTTTTTAAAGTAACAATTTCATTATTGTAATGTACATTGCTTTTCTTTTTAACTCTATGATACAGTCTTTTTCCAAGAATTTCTACTAAATTACCTATGACAAATTTGATAGTTTTTGTAAATGCAGGAAACTCTTTAATTGGTGGCATATTTGTAAAATAGATAGGAGTTTTAGGAAATTTACGCTTTAATTCTCGAATCAATTTGTTTATTTGAAACATCCATAAATTAGGAGAATTTAGTTTAAAAGCATCATTACCACCCAAACCTATAACAATTATATCTGCATTTGCTTCCTCTATTTTTGGCACAAGTTTTAAACGAACCAATCTTGCTGTATAACCGCTTTTTGCATAAACTCTCCATAATACAGAAACTTTTGTCTGTTCATTTATTTGTTTTGCTAAAGATCCAGGAAACCCATTTTTATGAAAATCTACGCCAACACCAGCTATTGTACTTTCACCTAAAAATATAATTTTAAGTGTTTTGGGAGAGGTTGTTTTTAAATATCCTTTTGGTTTCTTAGCTTCTGGAAGTCTAGGAGTTTCTTTACGTATCTTTTTTCCTTGTATATAAAGTATAGGCAACAAAGGAAAAGAAATGATAGCACCAAAAATATATTTTAAACTCATTTAATTTATTTACTTTTTAATTCGTTCGCTTTTTTTATGATTGCCTTTAAACGTTCTTTATTCTTTTGCTTCTCTAGTTTTACTTTATTTGTTTTTTGATGCATCAATTTTGAATGCTTCGCTTTATTAACTGTATTTTTTGCTTTTCCTTTTTTGGGCATAAAAATTTAAATATTCTGTTTGTAACGAAGTTAAATCTTTTATAGACGAGTAGCAAAACTTTTTTTATCAACCTTTTTTTATTGAATATTATGTAATTTTACACATCTATGGAAGCACTTACTTTAACAACTCCAGCTTTATTGTTTTCTGCAATTTCTTTAATAATGTTGGCATATACCAATCGTTTTTTAGCGTATGCAGCTGTAATAAGAAATTTGCATGATAAATATTTACAACGCAAAGAAGCATCACTAATTAGGCAAATAAAAAATTTAAAATTACGTTTAAATCTTACAAGATGGATGCAGATATTTGGCATTTCTAGCCTGCTATTTTGTGTTTTAACAATGTTCTTAATTTATATTCATTTAAATAATACTGCAGTTTGGGTATTTGGCTTCGCTTTAATTTTATTAATAATTTCTCTAGCTTTACTGGTAAAAGAAATACAAATTTCTACATTAGCTTTGCAACATCATATTGCAGATATAGAAGATAATTTAAAGAAAGAATAAAGAAAAAAATAAGTAGTTATTGGTAAACGAAATCAAGCAGAATTTTATTTGTATTTCGTTTTCTATTCAGTTTTTTTTAGCTAATTTTATTGTCATTTAAAAATAAAAAAATGCTAAAAAAAATTGCACTAGTTTCTCTAGTATTCTTCACTTCTTTACAATTCGCACAAACAAAAAACAGTTTACTTTGGAAAATTTCTGGTAATGGTTTAACAAAAGATTCTTACTTGTATGGTACCATGCACGTAAGCCAAAAAATTGCATTTCATTTAGATGATGTTTTTTACGATGCTTTATTAAAAAGTGATTTTGTAGGTTTAGAAACAGACCCTTCTACGTGGTTAGATCACATGTTTAATTCTCCAGAAGAACTTAGTTTTATTCGTGGTTTTTTAAATAATAGTACAGACTTTTATAACAGCCCTTTTAAACTTGACGAACCAAAACAGCAAGAAATGATGTTTTATTTGTCTAGAGAAGATATTCTTTTAAACGGAATTTTGTATAGAACCAATCAAATGATGCAAAATTTTCAAGAAGATACTTTCTTAGATATGTTTATTTATCAAACGGGAAAAAAGAATGGTAAAAAAATATATAGTTTAGAAGATTATAAAGAGTCTTCTTCACTAGTTAAAAAAGCCACAACTTCTGGTAAAGTTATGAAAGATAAACCAGATGCTTGGCTAGAAAGCAAACTAAAAGATGAGAATTATTTAATGCTACTAAACAATGCATATAGAGATCGGAAAGTAGCTTTTTTAGATTCTATAAATACAGCTATGTATTCTAAAAGCTATATGCAAAATATGCTATATATAAGAAATGAAAATATGGCAAATAGTATAGATTCTATCACTAAAAAAGGGGCATTGTTTTCTGCAGTGGGTGCAGCTCATTTAGGAGGAGAAAAAGGTGTAATTGCTATTTTAAGAAATAGAGGTTATACAGTAGAAGCTTTAACTTCTAATATTACAGAAAAAGCAGAAATTGCTAAAAAAGAAATAGAAAACAAGGTTATAGATGTAGTTTTTAGAGAAGAAACTACAGAAGACGGCTTTTTTACAGCAAAGTTGCCTAATAAAATGTATGAACTAAACATATTAAACAATACGTCATACATCAGTCCAGATTTAACAAACGGAGCTTATGTAATTATTACAAGGATGAATACTTTTTCTAAAATTCATGGAAAAGAAATAAAAGATAAAAATTTTGATAAACTTTTATTCGAATCAATTCCAGGAGAAATTGTATCAAAAAAAGAAATTACAAAGCAAGGTTTAAAAGGATTAGATATTTTAAACCTTACCAAAACTGGTAATTACCAACGTTATCAAATATTTTTTACCCCTTTAGAAGTGCTCATTTTTAAAATGAATGGAAAAAATGATTACGTAAAAACATTTGGCAATACTTTTTTTAATTCTATTAAATTTAACAACCTTTCTAATGAGTTAGTTCCTGTAAGTCCAACAAATAATGGCTTTAAAGTTAATTTACCAAAGTATCATACATTTACAAATAAATCTTATCAAGGAAATAGAACATTACAGGCTATAGACAAAACAAGTAACTATTATTTTGTTAAAGAGGTAACTTTAAATGATGTAAGTTATATAGAGGAAGATGCTTTTGAGCTGGAGAGAATTCAAGAGCGATTTTGTAAAAACTTAGAACTAAAATACAATAAAGGTGTTTTTGAAACTGATGATAAAGAAAGTTTTATTAGTAATACGCATTTAAAAGAAGCTAAAAAAGAATTGTATCTAAAAACGATTACTAATGGAAGTCACTATTATTTATTAGGTTTTGTAACAGAAACTAAAGATGTCTCTTCAAAGAAAAAATTCTTTGATTCTTTTGCAATAACTAATTTTGATTATGCTGATAAAAAATTTGAAATAAAGAAAGATACTTCTTTGTATTTTTCTGTAAACACAAATGTAGAGCCTTCTTTTAATAGATTTAGTTTTGGTCAAAATGCTAAAAAGAAGCCTTATGCATCTTATGTGAAATCTACTTTTTATACCAACAATACCAACGAAAAAATTTTTGTAAAACTAAAAAAGTTGAACGATTTAGCGAGCTATGAAAATATAGATTCGCTATGGAAAAGGAGGGGATACAAAAAAAACAAACATAATAGAATAAATGCACTCCTAAATAAAGTTAGATTAAATTTAGATAACTTCTCGAGTTTTAAAGTATTAGATAAAAAAAATATAAAAAAAGGCAAAGACAAGAATAACAACCATTATTATTCTTACTATTTAAAAGATTCTTTAAGCAGCAAAGCAATTAAAGTTAAAAATATTTTAGTAACTGGTGCTATATATGAGATAAAAACTTTGGTAGATACTACTTATACAGAAAGTAAATTTGTAAAAGAATTTTATAATACGTTTACTCCCAAAGATACAATTTTAGGAAAAGATTTATTTACAGAAAAAACCACACAATTTTTTACAGCCCTTAAAAATAAAGACAGTTTGGCTTTAGATAGTTATGATGTGGTAGATTTTAAGAAAAAAGATATCAATGCTTTAATTAAAATATTAAAAAAATATGAGTTTGCAGATAACCAACTTATCATAAAAAAACACCTAATTAAAGAGTTGGGTAAATTTGATACAAAAAAAGTAAAAAGATTTTTAGATAACCTGTATATAAATTCATTTAAAAACCCCAGCAATCAAATTACTATAATTAATAGTGTTTTAAATAAAAATTCTGATGAGTCTTATGAGCGATTTTTAAAATTATTAGAGCTAGACATACCTTTATCATCTAATAAGTTTGAGATGAATAGGATCTTAAAATCTGTTGGAGACTCTTTATCATTGGCAAAAAAAGTATTTCCAGAAATTTTAAATTATGCCACAATACAAGAATATAAAGAACCAATTTACGGTTTGTTGGTAAAATTGATAGAGAAAAATTATGTAAAAAGTAACGACTATAGCAGTTACAAAACTCAAATTTTAAACCAAGCTAAGATTGAATTAAAAAGACAATTAGGAAAAAAACGAAATAACGGTTCTTATGTAAGTAAAACAGATGGAGATTTATTAAAACTTTATGTAAAATTACTTTTTCCTTTTCGAAAAGATAAAAATGTAAAAACATTCTTTAAAAATGTTGCTTTTGTAAAAAATGCAGATGTAAAATCTACTTTAATTGCTCTTCAAATTAAAAATTCAGAGAAGTATGATAAAGAAATTTTTAATGAGTTAGTTTCAGAATTAACAAGTAGAGGTATTTTTTACGAAAAATTATTTAAAATAAATAAAACAACACTTTTGCCAAAAAAATATAGGAGTAAAGAAGAAGTTTACAAAGCTATTTTATTTAAAAGCACAATTAAAAAAGAGTTGAATGATAGTATTGTTTTTTTAGGAAGAAAGAATTTTATGATTTCGAATAAAAAATATGAAATGTATTTTTATAAATCTAAAATTCATAAGAATAGTTCTCAAACTTATGGTAAAGATTGGAAAATGAATTATATAATAGTAGCCAATATAGATGATAAAATAACAATTAAATCAATAAGAGACAGAAAAAATCAAAACTTAGACACAACCAAACCAATAGAAGAAGTAATAGATAATTTGGTAGAGAAAAATCGATTGAAACATCGTAGAAGAGTAAATTTAAATTCAAATAAGTATAATAATAGAATATTTTAAAAATTAATATTAAAAACAAAACTCGCTTCAAAATTTTTGAAGCGAGTTTTTTATGGATAAAATTTATAAAAAAAAATTAAGCTAGCATAGTAACTGGATTTTCTATAAAAGTTTTTAAAGTTTGTAAAAATTGAGCGCCAACTGCTCCATCTACGGTTCTATGGTCACATGTTAATGTTAACTTCATTGTATTACCAACAACAATTTGACCGTTTTTAACAACTGGTTTTTCAACAATAGCACCTACAGATAAAATAGCTGAATTTGGTTGATTGATAATTGAAGTAAAGTTTTCGATACCAAACATACCTAAATTAGAAACTGTAAAAGTACTGCCTTGCATTTCTGCAGGAGTAATTTTTTTATGTCTTGCTTTTCCAGCTAAATCTCTAACAGTTGCTCCAATCTGAGTTAAACTCATTTGATTTGTGTGTTTTATAACTGGCACTAATAAACCTTCGTCTACAGCAACTGCAACACCAACGTGAATATGACTGTGATAAATTGTAGTATTATCTGTCCAAGAAGTATTTACTTGCGGATGTTTTTGTAAAGCCATTGCACAAGCTTTTACAACCATATCATTAAAAGACACTTTTACATCTGGAATTGCATTGATGGTTTTTCTAGAAGCCATTGCATTGTCCATATCAACCTCAATATTTAGACTAAAGTCTGGTGCAGAAAACTTAGAGTTTCCTAAAGATTTAGCAATTGCTTTACGCATTTGCGAGTTTTTAACTTCTTCCGATTTTTCTTCTCCAGTAACAGAAAATGATGGAGTAGAAGCACTTGAAGCTGGTGAAGGAGTTTCTACAGAAACTGTAGCTGTTGGTGTGTAGTTCTCAACATCCTTTTTTGTAATTCTTCCGTTTTCACCAGAACCAGAAACGTCTGCTAAATTAATTCCTTTATCTGAAGCAATCTTTTTAGCTAATGGTGAAGCAAAAATTCTTCCTCCAGAATTGTTAGTAGTTGTATTAGAAGATTTTGCTTCCTCTTTTTTATCAGAAGATTTCTCTTCTTTTTTCTCATCTTTCTTTTCAGATTTTTTATCAGAAAATTTCTTTGGTACTGCACCACCTTTTTCTACAATTGCAGAAACATCTGTACCTTCTGGACCAATAATTACTAATAAACTATCTACAGGTGCAGTTTCTCCTTCTTGCACTCCTATATGCAATACAGTTCCTTCGTAAAAAGACTCAAACTCCATTGTTGCTTTGTCAGTTTCAATTTCTGCAAGCATATCACCTTCTTCTACTTTATCACCTACTTTTTTTAACCATGTTGCTACAGTTCCGTCTGTCATGGTATCGCTTAAACGAGGCATAGAAATTACTTCAACTCCATCAGGAATTTCAGCAGAATTATCATTAGAACTTTCATCTTCAGAAGATTTTTCTTCCTTAGATTCTTCAATTTCGTTTTCTTTAGATTCTTCTTTTTCTTCTGCATTTTCATCAGTAGAACCTGCTCCACTTAAAATATCAGAAATATCTTCTCCTTCTTCTCCAATAATAGCTAATAATTTATCTACAGGAGAGGTTTCACCTTCTTGAATACCTATGTGTAAAAGAGTTCCTTCATGAAAAGACTCAAACTCCATAGTTGCTTTATCCGTTTCAATTTCTGCTAAAATATCGCCTTCTTCAACTTTATCTCCAACACTTTTTAACCATTTTGCAACAACACCTTCTTCCATGGTATCGCTTAATCTGGGCATATTTATTACTGTAGCCATATATTTTAACTTATAAAAGGGTAATCTTCTTGTTCATAAACCATATCATACAATTGCTGAGTTTCTGGATATGGAGATTCTTCTGCAAATTGTTCACATTCTTTAACCATAGCTTTCACTTCTTTATCAATTGCAGCAATATCTTCTGTAGTAGCGTAATTTTTTTCTAAAATAACTTCTTTTACTTGCGTAATAGGATCTATTTTTTTGTATTCTTCTACTTCATTTTTTGTTCTGTAGTGTTGTGCATCAGACATTGAGTGTCCTCTATATCTGTAAGTTTTCATTTCTAAGAAAGTAGGGCCATCTCCACGTCTTGCTCTTTGTATTGCTTCATCTACAGCTTCTGCTACTTTTATAGGATTCATTGCATCTACAGGTCCACAAGGCATTTCGTAACCCAAACCAAGTTTCCAAATATCTGGATGGTTTGCAGTTCTTTCTACAGAAGTACCCATTGCATAACCATTATTTTCACAAATAAAAACAACTGGCAATTTCCAAAGCATTGCTAAGTTAAACGCTTCATGTAAAGAGCCTTGTCTTGCAGCACCATCACCAAAACAAGTTAGAGTAACACCATCGCTTCCTTTGTATTTATCTGCAAATGCAAGTCCAGCACCTAAAGGAATTTGTCCTCCAACAATACCATGTCCTCCGTAAAAACGAAATTCTTTAGAGAAAATATGCATAGAACCTCCCATTCCTTTAGAAGTTCCAGTGGCTTTACCATACAATTCTGCCATAACACGTTTAGGATCTTCTCCCATACCAATGGGTTGTACGTGATTTCTGTAGGCAGTAATCATTTTATCTTTTGTCAAATCCATAGCATGTAAAGCACCTGCTAAAATAGCTTCTTGACCATTGTAAAGATGTAAGAAACCTCTAACTTTTTGTTGAATATATACTGATGCTAGCTTGTCTTCAAACTTACGCCAGAAAAGCATATCCTTGTACCAATCTAAATAGGTTTGTTTGGTAATTTTTTTCATTCTAGTAATTGTTGTTTGTTTTTTTTAATTATTTAACTGATTTTAAATAATCGAAATACAAAAATAACTGTTTTGCTTAGAATAAAAAAACGAGTGAAGTGTAATTTATTCCAAAAAAGAATTAATTATTTATTTTTAGCAATAACAAGCGTTGCTTTGGCATCTGTAGCTAAATTCCATTCGTTAGAAGATATTAACATTCCAGCATCATTATATACTTTAAAAGCGGCTGTATTTGGTCCTGAAGAACCTTGATTTAAAGCTTTAAAGGCTATTTTATTAATACCAACTCTAAGAGGTATGTTAAATTTTTGATAGCTTTGTCTTAATGTTATATTTACCACTACTGGAATATCGTTTACATATATTGTAACCCTATCTCCATCAGGATATTGAAAATCCCTACATATAATATTTACACTTTTAGAATCAGTTCTAAAACTACCTAAATCTTGATCTATTTTTGGATATATATATTGACCATTAATTTTTTTAAAAGCTTTTAAAAATGTTTGCTCTCTGTGTTTTGCTTTTGTTAAAATACCTTTGTTATTAAGTTGGTCATCAGATTGTTGTTTTTTTAACTTTTCTTTTTCTTTATCATAAGCAACTTTAAAACCATTTGTTGGATCTACAACTATTGATGTAGGTTTTTTTACCTCTGTTGCATTTTTTGTATTTAAAGTTTTAATTTTTCCTTTTTCTTTTGTACCATTATTTTTATCTAACTGTGCAGATATATTACATACAGAAAGTAGAGAAATTGTAAGGAAAAATATGTTTAATTTTGTTTTCATCAGTTTTTTTAAATCTAGCAATCTAAGTACAAATATAATGCCGATTTTAAGTGAACCCGTTTAGAAATTGTTAAAATTAATTACTCTATTGGAAAATTAAAGTATTTTTTAGGAAAAGGTTCATTTCTTAATGTAAAATGCCACCACTCATTTTCATAAGGTCTAAAATTATGACTCAGCATTACTTTACGAAGTAGCATTCTGTTTTCTGTCTGTTTTTTTGTGATTTTTTTATAAAAAGGATGGGATTGAACTCCAAAAAAATCATAAGGACTTCCCATGTCTAATTCTTTACCCGTTTTTAATTCTATAACCGTTAAATCTACAGTACTACCTCTTGTGTGTCCTGATTTAGAAGATATGTAACCTCTTTTAAACAACTCAGATTTTGGAACTTTAGGATAGTATTCTTTTTTCATTAAAGTATCACTCAAAACTTTAGCCCACTTTACAAAATGATCTACTGCTTGTTGAGGTCTGTAACCATCAAAAACTTTTAAACTCAATCCTTTTTTTCTTAATTCTTTTTGTACTTTTTGCAATGCCAAAGCAGTTTCTTTAGTTACAATAATGCAGTTGTTATGATAGCCATCTATAGGTTTTCCAATAAAATTATTAGTACTTAAATACCTTAATTCTGATTGTATGGTTTTATCTATATCAGACAAATACACAAAACCATTTGGTAAGTCTTGCGCATTTAAAAAAATAGAAAATATAAGAAAAATTAAAAGTGCAACGTTTTTCATCATCATCAAAAATAAGAAATTTATTAAGAGTATGCAGTACTATACCTTGCTAAAAAATACTGATAAATACCATAACATAAGAAACCCAAAGCCATTAATCCCATTAAAATGTTACCCCAAGAAAAACTTTGTAGAAAGTTAAACATTTCTTCTACACCTTTTATAGAGTTAGAGTTTTTTTTATAAGAAGCAACAAGCACAAAAAAACCAAAAATAATAAAAGCAACACCTCTTGCAAGATGACCAAATTTGCCTGTTTTTTCTAAAATATTGTTAGATTCTATTTCTTTTTTTTGTTTTATATCGTCTAAAAATTTATTGCTGTAACCTTTATAAAATTGGTAAAATCCAATAAAAATTAAAACAATACCTATAACATATAATAATAGAATGCCATTTTCATTTTGTATCAAATACTTAACAGCATTTTCTTTTGAGTTAGAGCTAGGATTGTTTTTTATAATACCAGTTATAACTGATATTGCTAACATTCCGTAAATTATTCCACTAAAAAAATAACCAATTCTTTTTAAGATTCCAGTTTTATCAGAACCTTCATTTTTACCATCTAAAAAAGAAGAATACAACCTCCAAAAACTATACATTAACAAACCAATAGCAATTAGAATTAATAGTACTTGTCCAAAGGGCTGTTCTTTTAAAAACTGAATTACTCCATCTTTACCAGATATTTTGCCACCCATATCTATGGCTGCTAAAAAGGTTAATATGCCAATTAAAGCATAAATAATTCCTTTTGTAAAAATTCCTATTTTTCTGATGTTGTTAAGTAATGTTTTGTTCATAACAAGTCAAAAATAGGTTTTAATTCAAGAAAAGTTTATTCCATATCAATAAAACATTAATTCAAACAAGATATTAAACTAGTTAAAGTTTATTAAAAAGCAGTACAAAAGTGCTGTTTTAGTAGTTGATTTTTATATCTTTAAAAAATATTTTAAATAATGATAAATAAAGAGAATTATAAAGTAAAAAGTACAATTAAGCTTAAGAGTTTTAGTACTAAAGAGGTCATTGATAATGCAGAGAAAAAGCTAAAAAAGATTAGGAAAAAATTAAGCGATTTGCAAAACCAAATGTATGCAGAAGGTAGAAGTGGTGTTTTAATCTGTTTGCAAGGTATGGATACCTCTGGTAAAGACAGTCTTATTAGAGAAGTTTTTAAAGATATAAATGCAAGTGGTGTTACTGTACATAGCTTTAAAGTACCTACAGAGTTAGAATTAAAGCACGATTTTTTATGGAGGCATTACATTGTATTACCAGCAAAAGGAAAAATTGGTATTTTTAATAGAACACATTATGAAAATGTGTTGGTTACAAGAGTACACCCAAATTATATTTTAGGAGAAAACATTCCTAAAATTAAAAGTGTAAAAGATGTTAATGATGCTTTTTTTCATAATAGAATGGAAAGAATTAATCATTTTGAAAACCATTTGGTAGAAAATGGAACCTTAGTTTTAAAGTTTTTTCTAAACATATCTAAAGACGAACAAAAAAATAGACTGTTAAGAAGACTTAATAAACCAGAAAAAAATTGGAAATTTTCTGAAGCAGATTTAAAAGAACGCAAACTTTGGGATAAATACATGTTTTGTTATGAAGATTTGTTAAACAGAACATCAAAAGAAAATGCGCCTTGGTTTGTTGTTCCTGCAGATGATAAACCAACTGCACGTTTAATTTTAGCAGAAATTTTACTTACAGAATTGGAAAAACAAAATTTTAAAGCACCAGTTTTACCAAAAAAGATAGCAGAGAACATAGAAAATTTTAAAGCACAATTAAATAACGAATAAACTAAAATAAGTTCAAAATTTTGAATTCAAAATTCAAGATTTGGACTTTAACCTTAAATTTTAAACCTTGAATCTTAAACTAGATAAACCAATAGTATTTTTCGATTTAGAAACAACAGGAGTTAATATTGCCACAGATAGAATTGTAGAAATATCAATTTTAAAAGTATTTCCAAACGGAAATAAAGAAAGCAAAACGTGGTTGGTAAACCCAGAAATTGAAATTCCACAAGGAGCAACAGATGTTCACGGAATTACTAATGAAAAAGTAGTAACTGAGCCAACTTTTAAAGAATTAGCTCCAGAAGTTAACAAAATGATAGCAGGTTGTGATTTAGCAGGTTTTAACTCTAACAGATTTGATATTCCGCTTTTGGCAGAAGAGTTAATGCGTGCAGGAATCGATTTTGATATGAAAAATAGAAAAGCCATTGATGTGCAAGTTATTTTTCATAAAAAAGAGCAAAGAACATTAAGTGCAGGCTACCAGTTTTACTGTGGTAAAGAATTAGAAGGTGCTCATGGAGCAGAAGCAGATACAAATGCAACCTACGAAATTTTGTTAGCACAATTAGAAAAATACGATGATATCGAAAACTCTGTAGATGCCTTAAGCGAATTTTCTTCACATGGTGTAAGAGCCGATTTTGCAGGTTTTATTTTGATGAATGACGATAATCAAGAAATTTTTTCTTTCGGAAAATATAAAGGAAGAACTGTAGAGGAGGTATTTAAAGAAAATCCAGGGTATAATAATTGGATGCAAAATGCAGACTTTCCACTTTATACAAAAAAAGTTTTAAGAGAGATTAAAGAAAGAATGTCAGCACCAAAAAATACAATGTCAGATGCAGAAAAGTTAGCGGCTTTGCAGCAAAAATTTAATTTACGGTAATTATTGCAATCTATCATTTAGAAATCAGCCTTTTTAGGCGATTGAGAAATCTCATTAATTATTCTAATAATGAAAAAAATAATCTTTTTACTATTCATTAGTTTACAAATAAATGCCCAGCAAATTAATTTTAGCGGAAAACTTTTAGATTTAGATACTAAAGAACCTATTGTATATGCAAATATTAGTTTTTTAGATTCTAACAAAGGAATTTCCTCTACAGAAGATGGAGATTTTAAACTATTAATAGATAAAAAATATTTAGAAACTAAAATTCATATTTCTTGTTTAAACTATAAAGATACCATTGTATTAGCAAAAGATTTATATCAAAAAACGCTTTATTTAAAATCAAATATAGAAGCTTTAGATGAAGTTATCATTCAAAAGAAAATAAATAAAGAGGTTGTTTTAGATAGAGTAAAAAAGAAAGTGCAAGGCATCCATTCTTCAGGAATGAGAATGATTGCGAAGTATTTTCCAAATTCTAAGAAGAATAAATGTTGTAGCTACATATCTACAATAGAAATTCATTTTTCTAAAAGACATTCAGAGCAATCTAAATTTAGGTTTCGAATTTTTGATAAAGATAAAAATACAGGATTACCAAATAACGATTTATTAAAAATAAATTTGCCACTAACTTTAAAGAAAGGCGAATTAAAGTTAACTGTAAATTTAGAAGATTACGATATTGAAATGCCAGAAAATGGTTTATTTATAGCTTTTGAAAAACTATTTATACCATTTAACGAATATGGTCAAAAAACAAAAGAAGATAAGGTGTTATATTCACCTATAGTTGGTTTTACAAAATATCCAAAAAAGAAAGACAATGCGCTTTATTTATATGTAAAAGGAAAATGGCTAAAGTGGGGTTTAAATAAAGTAAAACATTATAGTAAATATGCACCAGCCATTTCTTTAAAATTGACAAATTAAATACATTAAAAATGTTTACTCATTATAAAAATTTACCCAGTAATTCGCGTGTTTGGATTTACCAAGCAGACAGAGAATTTACTGAAAAAGAAGTTGAATTTATTGCCCAAAAAGCTGAGCAATTTATCAATAAATGGACACGTCATGGAGATGATTTAAAAGGCTCTTTTACCATAAAGTACAATCAGTTTTTTGTACTGGCTGTAGATGAAAGCTTTAACAACGTTTCTGGATGTTCTATAGATAGTTCTGTACGTTTTATTAAAGAATTAGAAAACGAATTACAGTTAGATTTAATGAACAAACTAAATGTAACCTTTAAAGATAACGAAAATATAAATTTAGTAAAACTATCTGATTTTCAAAAGTTTGCAAAAGAAAAGAAGATTACTTCAGAAACCATCGTTTTTAATAATATGGTTGATAATAAAGCAGATTTTGAAAACAATTGGGAAGTTCCTGCAAAAGAAAGTTGGCACAAACGCTTTTTGGTATAACTATTGGTTTAAGTTATAAAATAAGATGGTAAATAAGTTGCGTTAAGGATTGAGCTTCTGTTTGAGCTCTTTTTTATATTTTAGTTCGAGGAAATTTGCTGTTTATGCAAATTTATATCGAGAACAAATCTAAAAAAAGCGAGTAGCGAAAGCCTGTTAAAACGCCCGAAAAAAGAAAAATTTAGCATGAAGAAAAACATTATATTCCTCTTTTTAATCACTTTAGCATACAATATAAACTCACAACGTATTGATCCTTTAGTGACAAAAGATTTTGAAGCTCAAAAAATTTGGGTAGATAGTATTATAAATAATATGACTATAGATGAAAAAATTGGTCAGTTATTTATGGTACAAGCTTATTCTAATTTGGATCAGAAGCATGAAGATTTTATTACAAAAATGGTTACCAAATATCATGTAGGTAGTTTAATTTTTATGCAAGGTACTCCAGAAAAACAAGCTGTTTTAAATAACAAATATCAAGCTGCTGCAAAAGTGCCATTATTAATTGGTTTTGATGGTGAGTGGGGTTTAGACATGCGTTTAAAAAATACCTATAGATTTCCATGGAACATGACTTTGGGTGCAATTCAAAATGATTCTTTAGTTAAAGAATTTGGAGAACATTTAGGAGAACATTGTAAAAGATTGGGTATTCATGTAAATTTTGCTCCTGTTGTAGATATTAATGTAAATCCAGAAAATCCAATTATTGGCAACCGCTCTTTTGGAGAAAGCAAAGAAAATGTGACTCAGAAAGCCATTGCTTTTACACAAGGCATGCAAAGCAAAGGAGTTTTGGCAAACGCAAAGCATTTTCCTGGACATGGAGATACTGCTGCAGATTCTCATCATACATTACCTGTTTTAAATTTTGATATGGCTCGTTTAGATTCTGTAGAGTTATATCCTTATAAAAAATTATTTGATGCAGGTGTAGCTAGTATTATGACAGCACATTTAAGCATACCAAGTTTAGAACCTGATGATAAATTACCAACATCGCTCTCTAAGAATGTAGTTACAGATTTATTACAACATAAATTAGGTTTTAATGGTTTGATTATTACAGATGGTTTAAATATGAAAGGAGCTACCAATTATGCATCTTCTGCAGAGATAGATTTGGCAGCCATACAAGCAGGAAACGATTTGTTGTTAATTCCGCAAAATGTACCAGCCACAGTAAATTTAATGCAAAAAGCTATTGAGTTAGGTACATTAACAGAAGAACGTTTGGATTTTTCTGTAAGAAAAATTTTAAAAGCAAAATATTGGGCAGGTTTACACAATTACCAACCTGTTAAACTAGATAGTTTACAAGCAGATTTAAATAGGGTAGAAGATGAGTTGTTGCACAGAAAATTGGTTAAAAACTCTTTAACAGTTCTTAAAGATAGCGTCTTAAACATACCTATTACCAATCTAGAAAAAAGAAAGATTGCCTATGTACATTTGGGTGATGATAAAGGAATGGATTTTGTAAATATGCTTAAAAATTATGCAGAAATTACTGTAGTTAATGATAAAAATTTAGATGGATTAATAAAAAAACTAAGACCATATAATTTGGTAATTGTTGGTTTCCACAAATCAAATTTACATCCTTGGAAAAGTTATAAATTTAAAGATAAAGAATTGGTTTGGTTGCAAGAAATTGCTAGGAAAAAGAACACTATTTTAGATGTTTTTGCAAGTCCATATAGTCTTTTACAAATTAAAACATTTACCAATATAGAAAGTGTTGTTGTATCATATCAAAATAGTAAATTGGCACAAGAACTTTCTGCACAGCTTATTTTTGGAGCTTTTGGAGCCAAAGGAAAATTACCTGTTAGTATCAAAAAAGAATTTTTAGTAGGTGATGGTTTAATCACCTCTAATTTAAGTCGTTTTGAATATACCATACCAGAAGCAGCACAATTATCTTCTATAAAATTACAAGAGATAGATTCTTTGGCCAATATCATATTAACAAAAAAAATGGCTCCAGGCTTTCAAGTTTTGGTGGCTAGAAATGGTAAAGTAGTCTTAGAAAAAAGTTATGGTTACCACACAGAAAAAAAGAATAGAAGAGTTAAAAATACAGATCTTTATGATTTAGCATCACTCACAAAAATATTAGCTTCTTTGCCTTTAATTATGAAGGCAGAAGAAGATAAAAAAATTTCTTTAAATGAAAAATTAAAAGAACTTTTACCAAGCTTTAAAAACACCAACAAAGCCAGTGTTTCCTTAAAAGAAATTCTTTCTCATTATGGTAAGTTAAAAGCATGGATTCCTTTTTATAAAGGCACACAAGATAGTATTACAGGAGAGAATTTGTCCGAATTTTACAGTCGTAAAAAATCAAAAAAATACACTATAAAAGTTGCTAAAAATTTATATCTAAATAGAAATTACAAAGACAGTATTTACAAATACATTAGAGAGGTAGATCAAAGAGAAAGAGATGGTTATAAATATAGCGATTTAGGATATTACATTTTTAAAGAAGCCATAGAAAAGCAATATAAAAAACCTTTAAATACCTTAGTAGATGAAGAGTTTTATCAATCTTTAGGAGCCAATAGAACTACGTATTTGCCACTTCAAAAATTTTCTAAAAAAGAAATTGTTCCTACAGAAAAAGACGATTATTACAGAGATCAACTTTTACATGGTTATGTGCATGACATGGGAGCAGCCATGTTAGGTGGTGTAGGAGGTCATGCAGGATTGTTTGCCAATGCAAATGACGTTGCTAAAATTATGCAAATGTATTTACAAAAGGGTTTTTATGGTGGCAAACGTTATTTAAAAACAGAAACTGTAGATAAATTTAATCATAGATATTTTTCTGATAAAAAAGTAAGAAGAGGTTTAGGTTTTGATAAGCCGCAACTTAACGATCGTGTAAAAGCAACCTGTGGTTGTGTTTCTGATGAAAGTTTCGGACATTCTGGTTTTACAGGAACGTACACTTGGGCAGATCCTAAAAGTGGTATTGTGTATGTGTTTTTATCAAACAGAGTCTATCCAACAATGGAAAACAGAGGTTTGGTAAAAAGTAATATGCGTACAGAAATTCAGCAAATTATTCAAGATGCTATTATAGAATAATTTTTTTTAGAAGCTATTTTCTGCTTGGAGTTTATCTTGAGCGAAGTCGAAAGTCGCTCGCTTTTTTATGCTGAATTTATTTCAGCATCTCACTTATTTAATTACATGTTTCATTATTACAAAAGATACTAAATCGAGTTCAGTATAAAAAAGAGCTCAAACAAATGCATAATCATGGCTAAACTTGTTGGCTAGCTTTGTGCTATTAATTCTATATGCTTTTTGGTATTTGTGGGAGCAAATTTGCTATATACAAGTATTAATAATGCAGAAATGGTAATGTAAAACCAACCATAAACAGCACCCAAAAACCAACCAATTATAAAAGCTTGTAACCCATAAAACAAAGAACAGAATGCATAATTTAAGCTAAATTTAAAGGTATCTATAAACTCGATTTCATCTATTTTCTTTACAGCAATTTTCCAAATTAAAAAAGGAATCAAACTGTTTAAAATAATAAGATAAAATAAAGGCTGTAAATAATTTTTTTTAGGTGCTTTCTTAGCAGGAAATTCATTGTCCTGAATCATTTTATTTACTTTTTCTACATCAGTAAAATCTACCTGAGCTTCATTTAGTTTTTGTAAAATAGTATCATAATTTTCATCATCAGGTATATGAACGCTTAATTGTTTAAGCTGTGTACTTACCTTTTCCTTTAAAATATTTATAGCTTTTGCAGGAGAATTATTTTTATAAATAACATCTGTAGCAATAGGCTGTCCATAATGTATAGCCACTTTTGCAGGATATTCAGATGCATGCTGATAAGTAACACCTACAGGAATAACTGTAATTTTTAAATCTGTATGCTTTTCTAAAGCACCAGCCACAATTCTTGTAAACCCTTTACTTAAAGGTCTTACAGTTCTGTTTTTATGATGACTCCCTTCTGGAAAAATCATTAAAGTTTCACCTTTTTGTAAAATTTTAAAGCACTTTTCAAAAATTTCTTGATTATTAGCCAATTGTTGTATGCCATCTCTAATTCTATAAATTGGCATTAAATACAAAGACTCTAAAATTTTTTTGACTATTGGATTTTTAAAAGAAGCTGCTCTTACTAAAAAATGATTTTGTCTATTATTTGTAGTTGTAACATACAAAGGGTCTACCAAACCATTTGGGTGATTTACAGCAAACAAAACAGCCCCTTTTTTAGGAATGTTTTTTCTGCCTTTAACACTAATTTTTTGAGTGTAAAAAAAGAGACCTAATTTTATATAAGCCCAAACCAATGTAAACCAAACTTTTTGCATCATAGTAGACTAAGCATTTTGTTTTACAATTTTACTCTTATTTGGTTTTCTTCCCCAAAAAGTAGCGAGTGCCATTCCAGAAAACACATCCCAAATACCCCAAAAAGCAGCCAATAAAGCCATGCCTCCTAAACCATCAAAAAAACCAAAAATTAATAACAATCCTAAACCGCCATTTTGTATGCCAGTTTCCATAGCAATGGTTTTGGTGTCTTTTTTATTTAAACCAAAAGTTTTTGCAGTTGTATAACCCAATATGAAAGCAAAAATATTATGAAAAATCACTAGAAATAAAACATGGTGAATGTGGTTTATAAAGATGTCTAAATTTTGTGAAAAAGCAATAAATATTAGGGCAATAAAAACCAACATAGACAAGGGTTTTAGTATTTTTTCTATTTTGTTTGCCATTTCAGAGTGGTAATGTTTAATTAACATTCCAAAAAATAAAGGTACTCCTAATATTAAGGAAACTAACTTTAATAAATCTACCCAATTCAATTCAACAGTTTTTAGAATTTTATGGGTTGGCTCATACAAACTACCCCAAAATTGTAAGTTAAAAGGCGTCATAAAAATACAAATTAAGGTGGCAAATGCAGTTAAACTTACAGAAAGTGCTGCATTTCCTCCAGCCATTTTACTAAAAAAGTTAGAAACATTTCCTCCAGGACAAGCTGCAATCATCATCATTCCTAAAGCAAAACTTGGATGAGGTTTTATAATTAGAATAGCTAAAAAAGTAAAGGCTGGTAATAAAATAAATTGCGACAAAACGCCTACACCAAGTATTTTTGGTTTTTTAATAAGCCGTTTAAAGTCGTCTACAGAAATTCCTAAAGCTACTCCAAACATAATAATGGCAATAGCTATGTTTAAAACCCATAGACCATTTTCGTCAAAGTTTATTTTTATGGAATCTATATCTACTGGTTTTTGCATTTTTTTAGTTTCAAGGTTTTAAAGTTTAAGTTGAAATTTTTCCATAAAGTCGAAATGACATTCGTTAGATTTTTTAAATTTACTAACTGCTAACTAATTTTTAAAAGCATATTCAATAATGTTAGCGCCCATTTTTAGGGCTTTTTCACGAACATTTTTAGGGTTGTTGTGTATAATTCCATCTTCCCAACCATCACTTAAATCGGTTTCATAATCGTAAAACACCACCAATCTTCCTTCGTAAAACAAACCAAAACCTTGAGCCGCTTTTTTATCATGCTCATGTATTTTAGGCATACCATTAGAAAATTTAAAAGTTTGATTATAAATAGGATGATTAGTTGGGACTTCTTTAAACTCTAACTTAGGAAACACTTTTTTTAGCTCTCTTCTAATAAATTTATCCAAACCGTAATTGTCGGAAATATGCAAAAACCCTCCAGAAATTAGGTAGTTTCTTAAATTATTGGCATCATCATCAGAAAATAATACATTTCCATGACCTGTCATAAATAACAACGGAAAATTAAAAATGTCTTCGCTATTAACTGCAACAGTTTGCGGGTTTTTAGAAATATTGGTTTTAATGTTTTTATTTGCAAATTCTACTAAATTCGGAATCGCAGTTGGGTTTGCATACCAATCTCCACCACCATTGTATTTTAAAATAGCCACATCTTGGGCGTTTGTAGATAAAATAAAAAAGACGAAAAAAAGAAAACTAATTTGTTTCATATATAATGTTCTCGATACAATTTCTATAAAAATTAGAAACTACTCGAACTGAAATTTTGTTATTAAAAAAGCAAGATAGTAAATTAGAAATAAGATTAAAATATTCTATTCTAAAAAAGTATTTTAAATTTATACAAAAGATTCTGAAACAAGTTCAGAATAAAAAAACGCCATTAAAATTTTAATGACGTTTTAGAAAATTACATTCTCTTTTTCAAAAAAAAAATTAAAATCTATACCCTAAAGAAATGCCTCCTCTAAAGGCAAATTCTGGGGAGTTTTTACTAAATCCTAAATTACGGCCAAACCCAAAATAGGTTTCTAAAATCATTCCTTTTTTGCTTATCCATTTTCTACCCATTGCACCTCCAATATTTACATCAAAATAGTCTTTGTTATTAATGTTAGAAAAATGGTCTTCTATGTTTATTCCTGATGCAAATTTTGAGAATACCTCAAAGTAGTAGCCATTATTTCCATTTACTTGATTGTTAAAGAAATAAAATCTATAAAAGGGAGTAATCGCAAATTTTTCATAGTAGGTTTCTTCTGGTTTAAAGTTGATAAATAAAGAAATACCATAGCTCATTTCTTCTCTATAAAGTTTTTCATAACCAATATCTATGGCTGTAAAAATGGCCAAATCAAATACATCTAATTTTATTTCTTTTGTGTGGAGAGTATCTTTCTTTTTTTCTTGACCATATACAGATATCGAAATTAATATGATTAATATTACAAGTACTTTTTTCATGACATAAAAGGTTTTTAGTTTTAGCCAAATTAAAATATGATATAAAATAAAGAGTCCAGAATTCTTTAAAATCAAATAATTCTGGACTCATTTGTATAATTCTGGACTAATTTTTTACTCAGAAACTTGAATCTTGGACCAATTTATAATACTGGAAGTGTCATTTCGACCTTGTGGAGAAATCCTAAATCTATAATAAATTTAAAAATTATTATTAAACGCTATAAATAATCGAATGATTAAAGTTCACTACTCCTCTTTTTTATCAGCTAACATTAACCTATCCAAAGATTTTTGATATTCAGTAGGAGTGTAACCTGTATGTTTTTTAAAGGTAGCATAAAAAGAAGATTTCGAATTAAAACCAGATTCTAAACCAATAGAAGTAATAGTGTAATTTGTATATTCTTTATTGGCTAAAAGCTTTTTTGCAAGGTCTATTCTAAACTCATTAATATAATCATTAAAGTTTTTATCAGAAAATTGTTTAATGATATTAGATAGTTTTATTGTATTTAAATCTACTTCATTAGCTAAGAAATCTAAACTTAATTTAGGTTGTGTAAAAAGCTTTTTCTCATCAATTAAAACATTTACTTTGTTAAATAACAGTTTTTTATCTTCTTCTTTTTCTGTATCTTCTTTATTATTACCTTCAAGAATAGAATTAAAATTTAATTGTTTTCTTAAATCTTTTCGCTCTTTTAATAAACGTAATTGAATAATGGCTTGGTAGCCTAACCAATAAATTAAAATGGTTGTAAAAATTCTTAATGGGTAATAAGAGTAAATAAATTCTTTAAAGTTTAAAGCAACAGTAATTGCCAATGCAACAATCCAGAAAATATAGGTAAATAAACCAATTTTAAAGCATGTGTAAATCCATTTTAAATTATCATAAGATAATATTTTAGTAAATAACTGTTCTTTTTTTGTGAGTATTTTAAAAGAATAACTAAAAATTAATAAGGATACAATTAAGCTGAAAATTTCTTCAAAAGAAGTGTATTTCTCAAAAAGATGCGCAATATCTTTTGTGTTGGTATCACTAAAAAAGGAAACAAAACCAATTCTTATAGAAATAATCAAAACAAAAATGGGTAATACTATTTTTAGTAGATTTTTACTTCTTTTTTCAATTTCTAAATAATGGATTAGAAACATATAAAAGAAAGGTGCAATTAAAAAATGCCAAGGAATATGTATGTAATCTAAAAAGAAATATTCGATAAAAAAGTTTTTAGCAAGAATCCAAGATTGAATGTTGTTTAAAGAAATTGATAATACCAATAAATTGATAAAAATGATACTTTTTTCTCTTCCGTTTTTTGAAAATAAAATTACAAAACAGAATAAAAATCCATGCAAAGCACTAATTAATAGAAATAAGTTAAAGATATCTTTTACAGTCAATTTTAAGGGTTTTAAAAGTAAAGATACATTTTTTTGTCATTCCTGCTTAGACAGAAATCTAAACTAATTCTTAAAAAGTGAATTATCTGAATTATAAAAAACGACAACTTTACTTTAGGATAAAAAAGCTAACTTATTTATTATGGATTCCTAACTACAGAGTAATAACAAACTTTTGGAAACTACTGATTGACAAAAGAAACCAAATTTACAGCAACCAAAGCAGCAGTTTCTGTTCTTAGCCTACTTTCTCCTAAAGAAATAGGAGTGAAGTCTTTTTCTAAACACTTTTTAATTTCTTCGGAAGAAAAATCTCCTTCAGGCCCAATAAGAATGGTCGTTTTTTCTGAAGGATTTATTACCTTTTTTAAATGATTTTTTTCTCCTAATTCTGAGTTTTCGACGATAGATTCACAATGAGCAATACAAACTTTTCCATCAAAATCTTGATTTATAAACTTATTAAACTTTGTGGGTTCGTTCAGTTTTGGAAGTGTGAATTTTAAAGATTGTTTCATTGCAGACTGAATAATTTTTTCAAATCGTTCTAATTTTACAACTCTTCGTTCAGAATTTTGACAAATAATAGGTGTAATTTCATCAATGCCAATTTCTGTAGCTTTTTCTAAAAACCATTCAATTCTATCGTTGTTTTTTGTTGGGGCAACTGCTATATGTAAGTAGTAATTCCAAGGTTTTTGCTTCTCTTCAAAAGAAATAATTTCAGCCAAGCATTTTTTATCATTAGCTACAATAATTTTTACCTCAAATAAAAAACCTTTTCCATTGGTTATTTTTAAAATATCATTTTCTTTTTTACGTAAAACACGCACAATATGTTTGCTTTCAATTTTATCAAAAGTAATTTGTTTGGTATATTTAGATATTTCTGAATTGTAAAATAGTTGCATGCTGTTTATTCAAAGTTCTTTATTTAAAATTCAAAGTTATGGAAATTGATTTTGTGTTGTTTTTAAAATTTCAAAGTTGAGATTTCTCCATAAAGTCGAAATGACAACCGTTAGAAAATTTTAAATTTGCAAAAACCTAACAGCTAACAAATATCTTTCCTATAGGTTCTTCGTCTTTTATGAGTAACAGGGTTAAAATGTTTCCAAAGGTTATGAATGGCTTTATTGTCTTCTAGTTCTGGTGTTCTAATACAGTTATCTATTCCTTTTGCAGCAAAAGTTTTTGCAAATTGATCAAAAATAATAGCATGCACACCTTTATTTTGATATTCTGGATGCACACCAATCAAATAAAACGTAACATCTTTTGCATTTTTTCTAGCATTTAATAAATGAAACAATCCAAATGGAAATAGTTTCCCTTTTGCCTTTTGCAAAGCTTCTGAAAAAGAAGGCATTACAATTGCAAAAGCAACTAATTTATTGTCTTCACCTACCACGAATTTTATATATTCTGGATTGATAAATGAGATGTATTTCTTTTTAAAATAAGCAATCTGAGCATCAGAAATTGGGACAAAAGTAGAGAGTTTAGAATACGTTTTATCAAAAACGTCAAACATTTCATCTACATAGGGCATGATATCTTTTGTTTTGGTAAAATTTAAAGCTTTTAGTTTAAAACGCTTTTTTATAATGTTGCTAACTCTGCTAAAGTAAGCACCATCTACATTTTTAAATTTGAACTTATTTTCTAAATACTCTTTTTCTTTTACAAAACCCAATTGCTCTAAATGCTCTTTGTAATAAGGGTGATTGTACCAAGTAATCATAGTACCTAAATGATCAAAACCATCAATTAAAACACCAGTTTTGTCTAAGTTGTTAAAACCAACAGGGCCTTCTATATATTCTAAATTATTTTGAACCCCAATTTCTTTAACTTTTTCTAAAAGAACTTTGGTTACATTAAGATCATCAATTACATCAAACCAACCAAAACGCATTTTTTTTATTTGTTGTTTCTCTACTTCAAACCAATTGATAATAGCTACAATTCTGCCAACAATTTTATCATCTTTAAAAGCTATAAAAAATTGAGCATCTGCATTTTCAAAAACTGGATTTATTTTTGGATCAAAATTATCAACTTCATCCTTAATAATAGGAGGTACCCAATATTTATTGTTTTTGTATAGCGAAAAAGGAAACTTTACAAACTGTTTCATTTCCTTTTTAGAAGTAACTTTTTTTAAAGTAATCATAAAATTAGCATCAAATTAATTTCGTTTTCGCCTTTTTCTTTTTTTAGAAGTTGTTTTCTTTTCTTTTTTCTTGAAAATGTTAAATAATCTGCTAAAAAAACCACCTTGTTTTTTATTGTATCGTGAAATTGGTGTGTCTTTAATTGTTTTGCCATTAGCATCTAAATCTTTGAAAGTATCTTTATGTTTATCAATTCTATAAGACAATCCCAAGCCACCATAAAAGCCTTGTGCATTGCCTTCTACCAAATACCTTCCAGAAGCGTTAATCTGAATGTCTTTGGTAAATAAATAAGCCAACCCTGCACCAAGATTTATATTATTTTGAAATTTTTGAAACACACCCTGATTTTCAAAAAAAGCAGACCATCTGTCACTAAAATTTTGTGTGGCAGTTATAATATAAGAAAATTCTGCAAAATCAGAACCTGCTTTGTCATAATAAAAATTAGTAATTACATTTAAATCTCTGCTTAAATTGTTTTGCAACAAGACACCTATTTTAGGAGTAATGCCACCAGTTTTATAAATTTCGTTTACAAAATCTGTGTTCATGCCCACATAAATGGCCACAGAAGGTATTAATCTTTTAGTATCAAAGGCATTTCTTCTTACCCAGCTTCTAACTTCTTTAGACTTGTCTGTATATTTTTGTTGAAAAAGCAAGTATTTAGCACCTATTGTAAACTTGCTAAATCCCGAAGAAAAATAATGAGAAGTAAAAATATTTTTAAAAGCGACTTTGTCTCTTTGGTATGTAAATTGAGTATTAATTTCTAGTTTTTCTGAAAAAAAACTGGTTCTAAATAAAAAATCAGCTCCAAAAGATTGTGGTCTAGAAAATGTAGGTTGTATAGCTGTGTTTCTAAAAAAAAAGTTGCTTTCTAGTTGATAAACACCTTTACCAACACTATATGGGCTCTCAGAAAAGCCAGGTTTGTTAGAGTTAATTACATCTGTATATTGTGCGTGTATTTGTAAAATTCCGAAGAAAAAAAACACAAAAAACGATTTTAAAAAAGAGGTCTTCATAAATTAGAATACAATGTTAGAATAGGGTATCTATCAATCTTCACAAACATAGGCTAAAAAACCTATTTTTTAAAAGCAAACGATACTTTTTTCAGTTTAAGAAAGTTTTATAGATAGTTAACGCTTTAATTGCGATCAAAATTGTTATTTTTGATTGATTTTTATTACAAACATAAATTTTAATGGGTTTACTAAAAACAATATTTTTTATACTTCTATTTTATTACGCTTTTAAGTTTTTAGCAAGGTTGTTTGCACCTTTTTTAATAAAGAAAGCTGCAGAAACCATTCAGAAAAAAGCAGAAAAACAATATGGAGGTCAACAACAAAAACAAACTGTGCCAGAAGGAGAAACAGTAATTGATAAAAAACCAAGAAACCAACAACAAAGTAAAGATTCTGTTGGTGAGTACGTAGATTTTGAAGAAATAGACTAACCATAACGTTTAAAAAACGTTTCATTAAAAAAGATTCACTTGAAAATTTTCACTAAATTTTTACCTTATTTGGTTGCCATTATCATTTTTGCATTGGCTTCTATTATTTATTTTCACTCTGTTTTAAAAGGGCAAAAACTAAATCAGTCAGACATTACCCAGTTTAAAGGAATGGCTAAAGAAATTACTGATTTTAGAACACAGAATAATAAAGAACCTTATTGGACAGGTGCTTCTTTTAGTGGAATGCCTGCTTATCAAATAAGTACTTATTATCCTAACGATTTTATAAGAACTTTAGATAGAACTTTACGTTTTTTACCAAGACCTGCAGATTATACTTTCTTATATTTTTTAAGTTTTTTTGTATTAATGATGGCTTTAAAAGTAGATTGGAGACTGGCAATTTTAGGAGCACTCGCCTTTGGCTTTTCTACCTATTTGATAATCATTTTTGGAGCTGGTCATAATGCAAAAGCGCATGCAATAGCTTATATGCCTTTGGTTTTGGCTGGTGTTTTGTGGGTTTTTCAAAAAAAGTATGTACTGGGTTTTATAGTTACTGGAGTTGCAATGGCTTTAGAAATTTATACAAATCACCCTCAAATGACATATTATTTAGGCTTCTGTCTACTTATTTTGGGAATTGTAGAATTAATCAATGCAGTAAAAGAAAAAGTGTTGCCCAAATTTATAAAACAAGTAGCAGTAATTATAGCAGCTATAGTTTTAGGAATTGGTGCAAATGCGCCTCGTTTAATGGCAATGAAAGAGTATGCAGATCATAGCACAAGAGGTAAATCTGAGTTAACCATCAATCCAGATGGAACAAAAAAGGAAGCTACAAAAGGTTTAGACAAAACTTATATTACAGAATACAGCTATGCTAAATTAGAAACATTTAATTTGTTTATCCCTCGTTTTATGGGAGGAGGAACTCAAGAAAAACTTAGTGTAGATTCCAATTTATATGAAACGATAAAAGAAAGCAAATTAGGAAAAAGAGGGGCAGATTATTTCACAAACCCAGCTTTAACTTATTGGGGAGACCAAACCATTGTAGAAGCACCTGCATATATTGGTGCAGTTATTTTCTTTTTATTTTTCTTGGGAATTTTTTTAGTAAAAGGACGCTTAAAGCAATGGTTAGTAGCTGCAACTATTTTCTCAATAATTATGAGTTGGGGACGTAATTTTGATTTGGTAACCAATTTTTTTATTGATTATTTTCCACTTTATAATAAGTTTAGAGCAGTTTCATCAATACAAGTTATTGCAGAATTATGTGTACCAATTTTAGCAATTTTAGGATTGAAAGCATTCTTTTCATCAAAAATTTCTTCTGATGAAAAACAGGCAGCACTTAAAAAAGCAGTGTATGTTTTTGGAGGTTTAGTAGTAGTAGGTTTTTTATTAGCTCATGGTTTTTCTTCTTTTGAAGGGATAAGAGATAGTACCTACTTAAACATAGAAAAGGAATATCAAATAAAAAATGTTTTAGATGCTATAATTGCAGATAGAGAATCGATGCTATTAACAGATTCTTTACGTTCTCTATTTTTAATGTTACTTACTGGAACAGTTTTATGGATGTTACTAAAAAACAAATTAAAAAAAGGAATTGTAATTTTGGCAATTTCTGTTTTTGTGTTGTTCGATTTAGTTTCCGTTGATAAAAAATATGTAAATGAAGATGATTTTAAGAAGGCTAAACAAATAGAAAAACCTTTTACAGCTTCTGTTGCAGATAAAATGATTTTGCAAGATAAATCCCATTTTAGGGTAGGTAACTTTACAGTAAATCCTATAAATGATGGTAGTACTTCTTATTTTCATCAATCTATTGGTGGGTATCATGCAGCAAAATTAGGGCGTTATCAAGAATTGTTCGATTTTCAAATTGCCAAAAATAATATGGAAGTGTTAAATATGCTAAACACCAAATATTTTATCATTGGCAATGATAAAGGAGAAAAACAAGCACAGTTAAACCCTGATGCAAATGGAAATGCTTGGTTTGTAGATAACTTTAAAGTTGTAAATTCTGCCAATGAAGAAATCAAAGCATTAGATTCTTTAAATACCAAAACTACAGTTGTTATTACAAAAAACGATTTTGGAAAAATTCAAGCAAATTTAAATGCCAATATTCAAAAAGATTCAACAGCAACTATTGCACTTATTAACTACAACGTAAATTCTTTAATTTACGAGTCTAAGACCCAAAAAGAGCAATTTGCAGTTTTTTCTGAAATTTATTATGAAGATGGCTGGAATGCTTATATAGATGATGTATTAACGCCACATTATAGAGTTAATTATGTTTTAAGAGGAATGGTTATTCCAAAAGGAAAGCATACCATTGTCTTTAAATTCGAACCAAAAGTAATTCAACAAGGAAAATTAATTTCTCTTACTTCTTACAGTTTACTATTGTTGATTGGGGTTGGATGGGTTTTTTACGATAAAAAGAGAATAAGAAAAAATGTACACTAAATTACCTACAAAGCGTTACCAACATACATTAGCTTTCTTACAAAAAGTTGTTCCTGCACCAGCCACTATTTTAGATTTGGGTATTAGAAACCCCTTTTCTGAAATTATGGAGCAAAATGGTTATACAGTTATCAATACAGAAGGAGAAGATTTAGATGTATTGCCAGATGTTGTAAAAAAGCATAATGTTGATGCTGTAACAGCGTTCGAAATTTTTGAACATCTATTAGCGCCTTTTAACGTTTTAAGAGCTATAGAAGCCACTAAATTGGTAGCTACAGTTCCTTTAGATTTATGGTTTGCAAAGGCTTATAGAAGTAAATCTGATAAATGGGACAGACATTATCATGAGTTTGAAGATTGGCAATTTGATTGGTTGTTAGAAAAATCAGGTTGGAAAATTCAAAGCAAAGAAAAATGGACAAGCCCAATACATAAAATTGGTTTTAGACCCATTTTAAGAAAATATACGCCCAGATATTACGCGATTTATGCAACAAAATAAATCGAAAAGTCTTAGTATTTTAATGATTGTTGATGGATATTATCCTGCAGATATTAGAGTTAGAAAAGAAGCTGAGTCTTTAGCTAAGAAATACAAAGTTTTTGTACTCTGTTGCAAAAAAGAAAACGAAACAGAAATTGAGATTATTGAAAGTGTAACTGTTTTAAGAAAGATATTCTACAAAAGTTTTACTGAAAAAGGGATTATTGATATGCGATTGGCAGTCAATTTTATACATCCAAAATTTAAAAAAATATTGCCTAAAGTTATTCAAGAAAATAAAATTAACGTACTACATGTACATGATTTGCCCTTAGCTAAAACAGGTGTATTGTTGGCAAAAAAATACAATTTAACCTCTATTTTAGATTTGCACGAAAACTACGCTGCAGCTCTGTTAACATGGTTTTCTTGGCGTAAAAACCCCATTATCCGATTTAAAAATAAATTATTTTTCGGTTACAAAAGATGGCAAAATTACGAAAACAAGATTGTAAAAAAATATGACAAGGTTATTGCAGTAGTAGAAGAAATGAAAGAACGAATTGTTGCAGATACCAACTTGTCAGAAGATAAAATTACGGTAATTACCAATTCAGAGAAAACTACATTTGCAGATCATTTTACAGCTAAAAAAGAAACTTTCTTTAAGGAATATAAAGATAATTTCATCATTTCTTATGTGGGAGGTTTTGGACCTCATAGAGGTTTGCAAACAGCAATTAAAGCAATGAAAACTTTAACCAAGAGACTGCCAAATGCATTACTAGCTTTAGTTGGCCCATCAAATAAAGATGTTAAAAATTATTTAGAAAATTTAATTGATAGTTGTGGAGTTCGAGACCATGTTGTTATTTATGATAGTCAGCCATTTGAAAATGTGGTTAAAATTATGAAGAGTTCAAGTCTAAATATTATTCCTCATATTTCCAATTTGCACACAGAAAGTACAATTCCACATAAATTATATCAAATTTTATTGTCAAAAAAACCGTTATTAGTTTCAGATTGTGCACCCTTAAAAAGAGTGGTACAAAAAGATGATATTGGTTTTGTATTTGAAGCAGGAAACGCAAATAGTTTTTCTGAAAAAGTTTTAGAAATTCATAATAATTATAAAAAAGCAAATCAAAAAGCAGAAAAAGGTTTTAATTTGGCTTACAATGGCGATTTAAACTGGGAGTTTACAGCAAAAAAACTACTACATTTATACGATAATTTAGCAAATTGAAAGTTTTAATAATCACATATTATTGGCCTCCAGCTGGTGGTTCTGGTGTTCAACGTTGGTTAAAGTTTGTAAAATATTTACAAGACTTTGGTATTGAGCCTGTTGTTTATACTGTAGCGAATGCTAATTATCCAAAAGAAGATAAAACACTATTAAGTGAAATTCCTAAAAATATAGAGATTTTAAAACAACCTATTTGGGAACCAACAAATTTATTTTTTTGGAAAAAAAACAAGTCTAACAAAGATGGAATCTCTAATATTAATAAAGGTGGTTTTTTGTCTTTTTTAAGAGGGAATTTTTTTATTCCAGACCCTAAAATATTCTGGGTAAAATCTTCTGTAAAATTCCTTCATACATACATTCAAGCAAATAATATTAAAACAATTATTTCTACTGGACCACCACACAGTATGCATTTAATTGCTCAAAAATTAAAGCAAAAAAACACCATCAAGTGGATTTCAGATTTTAGAGATCCTTGGTCTGATTTGTATTATAACAAAGATTTTAATCAACTTTCTTTTGCAAAAAAGCAAAATAAAAAATTAGAAAAAGGTGTTCTTCAAAATGCAGATTGTATTGTAACTGTAAGCAATACTTTAAAAAAAGAATTTTCAAAAACAGCCACTAAAGTAGCAGTTGTAACCAATGGTTTTGATGACGAGGTTTTAAACATAGCACCAATAGTTTTAGACAAAAAATTTACAATTTCTTATGTGGGGCTTTTACCACCACAAAGCAACCCCAAAATACTTTTTAGTGCTTTAAATGAACTTTGTACTGAAAAAGAAAGCTTTAAAAATGATTTACAGTTAAATTTTATTGGTGATATTTCTGATGAAGTAAAAAAAGCCATCTTTGAAAATCGATTAAATAATTACACTAATTTTATGGGTTATGTTTCTCATAAAAAAGCTATATCATATCAAAAAAAATCGCAGGTTTTACTGTTGTTAATTCCTAATGTAAAAAAATCTGAAGGGATTTTAACAGGAAAATTATTTGAGTATCTGACTGCAAATAGACCTATTTTAGCTTTAGGGCCAAAGCAAGGAGATTTAGCTGCCATTTTAAAAGAAACCAATGCAGGAAGTGTTTTTGGTTTTGATGATAAAAAACAGTTAAAATCGAAAGTTTTAGAACTATATCAACTATATAAAGATAAAAATTTGAATGTTTTAACCACTAATATTCAAAAATATCACAGAAAAGAATTGACGAAACAATTGGCATCCATAATTAAAAGTTTACATTCGTAAAATGGGAATTATATTAAAACAATCTTTTAGAAATACCATTATTATTTATGGTGCTTTTTTAATTGGAGGTATTAATACTATCGTTTTTTACCCAAGAATTTTGGAATCAGAATTTTATGGAATGGTTACTTTTTTGCTATCTGCATCTAATTTAATTATGCCTTTAACTGCTTTCGGAATTCAATATACCATAGTAAAATTTTATTCCTCTTATAAAACAAAAGAAGAAAAAGACAAATTTTTATCCTCTGTCATATTTCTACCACTTTTTATAGCATTACCTCTTGGTTTTTTATGGGATTATGCCCATGAATGGATTATGAGTAGGGTTACAGAAGAAAATCAAATTATAGAAGATTACACATTTTCAATCTATTTAATAGCCATTGCTTGTGCTTATTTTGAGCTTTTTTATTCTTGGACAAAAGTGCAACTGCAAACCGTTTTTGGAAACATTTTAAAAGAATTGTGGAATAGAGTTATAGTAATGCTTTTATTACTAGCTGTTTTTTTAGGGTTTTTAACAAAATCTGAATTTATTTTCTATTTAACAGGAGCTTATCTTTTAAGAGTTTTGGTAATGATGGGCTATGCGTTTTATATGTATTTGCCTAAATTTTATTTTAAATTACCTAATAACTTTTCTGAAATCATTAAATATTCACTTTACATTATTTTAGCAGGAAGTGCAGGAGCAATTTTATTAGATATAGACAAAATAATGATACCAGGAAAAGACACCATAGAAAAAGCTGCATACTATTCTGTAGCCGTTTTTATAGGTTCTTTTATTGAAGCACCAAGTAGAGCAATGACACAAATTTTGCAGCCTTTAACTTCTAAATCTTTAAATGAATTTAATAACAAAGAAGTAGAGAATTTGTACAAAAAGAGTTCTATTAATTTATTTTTGGTAGGTGGTTTGTTTTTCTTATTGGTAAATTGTGGTGTAAGTGAGTTGTTTAAAATAATGCCAGAAAAAGGATATGCAGGAGGAGAATATGTAGTTTTAATGATTTCTTTAGCCAAATTATATACCATGTTTTTAGGTAGTAATGGAGCTATTATAAGCAACTCTAAATTTTACAAAGTTACTTTACCTTTAGCACTAGGAATGTCTTTATCTGTTTATTTATTAAACAAATTATTTTATTTTAATCTTGATAAAGGTACAGATGGTTTAGCTATGGCAACATTGTTAACAATACTAACTTTTAATACAGTTAAATTGTGGTTTGTGTACAGTAAATTTAAAATAACTCCTTTTACCTCTAAGTCTTTTAAAATGTTTGTTATCATTTTAATGTTGTTATTAGGCTTTTATTTTTGGGATTTTAACTTACCAGCAATAGAAATTGGTCACTTTTCAATTTCACCTTTAATCAACATTATCTTAAAAAGTATCTTAATTATTATTATATATATTTACTTAGTTTTAAAATTGAAAATTTCAAATGAATTTCATGTTCTACTAAAACGCTTTTACAAGTAACAATCTATATAATCTGTTATAATATGCCATAGAAGTGCTATTGCAATAACTCTTGTTTTCTTAAAAAATAAGCCAAAAACATAAAAGCCTATTGCAATATAAGAATGTAAAGGATGAAAGTTAATACTACATCTATTGCTTTTAAATATTGGATTGGCTAAAAGATGGTCTAAATCGATTAGCATAGCAGATAAAAAAATTAAATAAACTATTTTCCAATTTGCTTTAAAGAAAAAATACGCAATAAAAAGCGGTACTATAAAATGGAATCCATAATGTATGATAAACTTAACTGTCATAAATAAAAAAGGCTTATCTTTTACAATAAGCCTTTATATAAATTGTTAGTACAACAATATATTGGGGGAATAATACTTAACAAAAGTATTATTTTCTTTTGATAAAAAAATTAACATACGTTAAATTATTTCTTAGAGTAAATATCTTTTCTAATTCTACTTAATTGTACTGGTGTAATGTTTAAAAAAGAGGCAATATGATACTGTGGAATCATATTTTCTATATCAGGATTATTCTTTTTAAGTTTTAAATACCTTTCTGTAGCATTTAACACAGATAAATCATAAATTTTAGACTCTAACTCTAAAAAAACTTGCTCTAAAACTTTAGAGTATAAGTTTGCTAAATCAATATTAGTTTTTGTAAGTTCTTTAAACTTTTTAAAGTTAATAACATACAATTTGCAATCAGTTAAGCAATCATAAGAAAATTTAGAAGGTTTGTTTAAAATTAAACCTCCTAAAGATCCTACAGGTCTTATAGAGGTAAATATACTTCTAGTATATTCTTTGCCTTTCTTATCAATAAAATAAGATCTAGCAACTCCATATTTTAAAATATATATATTTTCTGGAATCGTATTTGCTTTTACAATAGCATCTCCTTTTTTTAATAAAAGTGGTTTTGCTAAAGAGAAAAGGCTTTTTTTTGAGCCCTCAGATAAATTAGCAAATTTATCTAATGTGCTTTTAATTGTTTCCATTAATAAAGTAAACTACTTTTTTTGGGGGATTTTTTTAGTAGCCTATCAAAGTTACAGTTTTTTTTCTAAAAAGCTAATTGTATTTGGACCTTCCATAAATAAAAGGTCTAAAATTGATAAATTAGGAAGAAAACCATATTTATCATCAAACATTTGTGTATATGGAGCTATAAATTCTTCAGGTTGATTTTTTACATCAGACAAATTTCTAAAGTCTTTTGTTACTTCACAACTGCTATAACTATTTGTTTTGGAAAACTCTGTATTTAATTGCAATGCATCCATAACAAACAAAAAAGTATCTATAGTTACACCTTGTAAATACGTATATTTTTTTGTGAAAATAGGTAATAAATCATCTTCATAAAACTCGTAAAAAGGAGAATTTCTGTAAGCGGTTTGCAAAGATTTTAAATGATGATCTTGCCAAGCAACATCATTTTCTACCAACATGTCTTTGGTTTTTTTTCTGGTAGAAGTGTCTTTATTTCCGTTTTTTACAGGAATATTTAGCAATTGTTTTCCACTAGAATTATAAATATAACATCTATTTCTATAACTCTGTTTCTGAAAATTGTCTTCCATTTCAAAAACTACTTCTTTTGCTTTTACTATTTCAGCATATTGAGAAATAGGAGAGAAGTATGTTGGAATAAACAATGACATATTGTTTATTTTTTAGCAGATTTCTTCTTTCCTTTATAAAAACTATATCCAATATAAAGTGCAATTAATCCAAATACTAAATATCTGTAAGAAACAGATTTTCCATCTCCATGAACAGTTGTAAACATCCTATCCCAACGAATTGATTTTAGTTTTGCACCAAAAGAAGGAGCATCTGCGTCCCAACTAAACCAAACCATTACTGGTTTTCCTAAAACGTGGTCAAAAGGTACATACCCCCAATAACGTGCATCTAAAGAATTGTGTCTATTATCTCCAATTAAGTAAAAATAGTCTTGTTTAAAGGTGTAAGAATCTGCTTTTTCTCCATTAATATAGATATTTTCTCCAACAACTTGTAAATCATTATGTTCATAATTTTTTATGATTTGCTCGTAAAAAGGTAAAGATTCAGCATCTATTTTTACGGTTGCTCCAGCTTTAGGAATATAAATAGGGCCAAAGTTGTCTTGGCTCCATCCTAACTTTGCAACATGAGGGAAAATGGCATTGTCTTTTCTGTGATTTACTTTTCTAACTGATAATGTTAAACTATACTTTTCAAGTCTATCAGCTTCTTCAGTTGTCATATTTATGTTGATTTTGTTTGCAATCATAGTAGATTGCATTTTCAACTTATTAGCTAAAACTTGAGTAATATTACCAGCCACTTCTGTATATAAAGAGTCGCTACCTATTTCTATCAAATTAATGTCTTCATCATCATAAAATCTTTGTTGAACTTTTGGATTATTCCAATATTTTGTTTGTATCCTATATATAGGAGCCCTTGCAACTACTTCAGTTATTATTGAATCTTCCTTTATTTTAGAGAAAAGAGCATCTTTGTTAAAAACATTTTGTAAGCTAGAGTCATTCCAATATTTTGAACTTACTGAGTAAACTCTTGATTTTTCATTATCTAATAAAAAATTCGGAAAAGTACTTTGAGTTATTGGTTTTTTAGATTCATAAGTGTAATAAAACTGCAACTTGGCTCTGTCTGGTAATACATTCTTTTTTCCATTAATGTAAAAATAACCATTTTTCATTTCTAAAGAATCTCCTGCAATACCTACACAACGTTTTACATAATTGGTTTTTTTATCAACTGGTTTATAGGTGAATTTTCCAGAATTATCACCCCACATTGTTTTTAGAGTATCTGCTGGCCAATTAAAACAAACAATATCATTGTTTTTAATTTTTTGCAAACCAGGTAGACGTAAGTATGGAAGTTGTGGCTTTTTTAAATAAGAAGCAGTTCCTGTAAAAGGTAAAGAATCATGCACCATTGGTGCAGCAATTACTGTAGATGGAACTCTAGCTCCGTAATGAAATTTACTCACAAACAAATAATCTCCAACCAACAAAGATTTTTCTAAAGAAGATGTTGGTATTGTAAAAGGTTGCATAAAATATGTGTGCACTAAAGTTGCTGCAATAATTGCAAAAGCAATAGAGCTTACCCATTCTCCTAATTCAGAACGTGGTTTTAAGCTTCTTTCTGCATTGTATTTTGCGTCTGTAGCGTAATTTATGTAAAAAATATACAAACCTAAAGTTGCAATAACCAAAAAAGAATCTATTTTTTTGTAAAAACCAAAGGTTCTAATAGTTTCAATCCAAATTACTGGAAACATCAGTAAATTTACAATGGGGATAAACAATAAAATAATCCACCACCAAGGTCTTTTAATTATTTTTGTAAGAATAATTCCGTTATAAATAGGAATTGCAGCTTCCCAAGCTTTTCTACCAGCTTTTACATACAGTTTCCAAGTTCCTAAAAAATGAATTACTTGTACTACTAAAAAAAAGATAAACCATTGTGTAAATGTCATAACTATACTTTTCGTGTCAGGTCGAGCGCAGTCGAGACCTTAATAATAAAAACCTCTCGACTGCGCTCGAGGAGACATATTTATTTTAATTAGATAACGTTTGTTCTTTATTGTTACCGTTTTTAACGGATGTTTAACACATCTTTCATTGAGAAAACACCTTTTTTACCAATAATCCACTCTGCAGCTACAACAGCTCCTAAAGCAAAGCCTTTTCTGTTGTGTGCAGTGTGTTTAATTTCTATTGCATCTACTTGAGAATCATACCAAACTGTATGTGTACCAGGAACATCTGGAATTCTTTTTGCTACAATAGGTATGTTTTCTTCTGATGTTTTATCACCTAAAACCCATTTTTCTTTTGTTGTGTTTTCTATAATTCCTTCTGCTAATGTAATTGCTGTTCCACTTGGAGCATCTAATTTTTTGGTGTGATGTATTTCTTCCATAGAAATATTATAATCTTCTAATGTAGCCATCATTTTTGCTAATTGTTTGTTCAATTCAAAAAAGATATTTACACCTAAACTGTAGTTAGAAGCATATATAAAAGCACTGTTTTTTTCTTTGCAAAGAGCAACAGCTTCTTCATATTTGTCTAACCAACCTGTAGTTCCAGAAATAACAGGAACGTTATTATTAATACAGTTGGTAATATTATTAAAAGCAGAGGAGGGTACACTAAAATCGATAGCAACATCTGCTACTGTAATATCTATAACATCGTCTACATCTTTTCTAATTACAATTTCATGTCCACGAGATAAAGCAATTTTTTCAATTTCTTTACCCATTCTTCCATAACCAAGTAAGGCAATTTTCATGTTAAAAAGTATATTTTAATGTTAGACCCACTTTAGGTGCTTCTATTAATATAGGGTCGTTTATAAAAGTTGGTTTAAAAGATAGGTTATCATCTGTGTTAAATTGTAATAAATGTGCGTTTACACTGGCTTCTACAATTTGTAATACATATAAAATTACTGTGGTAAGTAATGATAAATCTCTATTTTCTCTTAATTGTTCTTGTGCTCTTTCTAAAGTTTCTGTAGAAATTGTTAAACCACTAGCCGTAAACTCATCTTCTAAACCTTGCTTTCTTAGTTTAAAAGCTCTTCTGTATCTTTTGTACTCACTATTATTGTCTAGATAATAATAAATACTTGTACCTAATGCTCCCCAAACTATAGGAGCTTTCCAGTATTTTTTATTATAAATTTGTCCCATTCCTGGAAAAATAGCGGAATAAAATGCAGCTTTAGATGGTGCTAAAGGGTTGTATACACCTTCAGTTTTAATATTTCCTTTTATTTTTAAATCTTTTACTTGAATAGAGTCTTTTTGTGCAAAAGAAATTGCTGCAAAAAATGTAAAAAATAGGATAAATATGTTCTTTTTAAAAGACACTTATTTTAGTAAGTTTTTAATACGATTAAAATCTTCTTCTGAATGAAAAGGAATAGAAATTTTTCCTTTGCCATTTGCACTTACAGAAACGTCTATTTTATGACCAAAGTAGGCACTAATATCTTTGATGCTATTTTTAATATAGCTTGGTATTGGTTTTTTCTTTGGTTTTGCAATGGTTCCTGTTTTTAAACTCTTTACCAAGTCTTCAGTTTGTCTTACTGATAGTTTTTCACGTAAAATTTTCTCGTAAATTGCTAATTGATCTTCGGTGTTTTCTACATTAATCATGGCACGACCATGTCCCATAGAAATAAAACCATCACGCATTCCTGTTTGTAAAATAGGATCTAATTTTAATAAACGTAAATAGTTGGTAACAGTAGAACGCTTTTTACCAACTCTGGTACTTAATTCTTCTTGCGTTAACTGAATCTCATCAATTAATCGTTGGTAAGATAAAGCAACTTCTATTGGGTCTAAATTTTTGCGTTGTATATTTTCAACCAATGCCATTTCTAGCATTTCTTGGTCGTTTGCAAGCCTAATATAAGCTGGTATGGTTTTACTACCAATTAATTTTGATGCTCTAAAACGACGCTCACCAGAAACTAACTGGAACTTATTACCTTCTAATTTTCTTACTGTAATAGGTTGGATAACACCTAGTTCTCTAATAGAACTTGCTAATTCTCTTAGTGCTTCCTCATCAAAATAAGTTCTTGGTTGGTAAGGATTAACATCTATTAAACCCAACTCAATTTCTATAATATTACCTACAACTTTATCTGCATTTTTATCTGATGCAGAGTTTAAGTTTGGAGATTCTTGCAACAAAGCCGATAATCCTCTTCCTAAAGCTTGTTTCTTGGTTGCTTTTGCCATTTTACGAATTCTTTTTTAATAATTCTTGTGCCAAATTTAAGTAATTTACAGCACCTTTAGAGGTTGCATCGTAAGCAATTATACTTTCGCCATAACTTGGTGCTTCTCCTAAACGTGTATTTCTTCTAATAATTGTATCAAAAACCATGCTAGAAAAATGTTTTCTAACCTCATCAACTACTTGATTAGAAAGGCGTAATCGAGAATCGAACATTGTTAATAGTAAACCTTCTATATCTAGTTCTGAATTATGAATATTCTGAACACTTTTAATCGTATTTAATAATTTTCCTAAGCCTTCTAGAGCAAAATATTCACATTGTATAGGAATAATTACAGCATCTGCAGCCACTAAAGAGTTTAAGGTAATTAAACCTAAAGAAGGAGCACAATCTATTAAAATATAGTCGTAATCGTTTTTAATTTCTACTAACGATTTTCTTAACATATATTCTCTTTCTTGCTTGTCTACCAGCTCAATTTCTATAGCTACTAAATCTATATGTGCAGGAATAATATCTACATTAGGAGAATTTGTCTTAACAATGGCTTCTTTTGCAGAAACTGTGTGTTCTAAAACTTGGTAAGTTCCAAATTCTACAGGCTCAACATCTATACCTAATCCAGAAGATGCATTCGCTTGAGGATCAGCATCAATCAATAATACTTTTTTCTCTAAAACACCTAAAGAAGCTGCTAAGTTTACGCTAGTTGTTGTTTTTCCTACACCACCTTTTTGATTGGCAATTGCAATAATTTTCCCCATTGTTAGAGTTGTCTTTATAAGTAGTAAAATTACATTTTTTTCTGTTTTTTTTAGGTGAAAGATGTTAACAAAAGTGTAATTTTTCAAAACACTGTTTATCAGTTGTTTATGTTTGTTTTATTGAGTTTTTTAAACAAATTTTAATAGAAAAAAAACCGAAGTAAAAACTTCGGTATAGAATAGTTGATGAATTGTTATTTGTTGGGTGTATTTTTTAAAATCTCTACCAAAAATTTCCAAAACTTTTGTGTTGATGAAATACTTGCACGTTCATCTGGAGAATGAGCACCTCTAATGGTTGGTCCAAAAGAAACCATATCCATTTTTGGGTAGTTTTGACCTAAAATACCACATTCTAAGCCTGCATGACAAGCTGCAACATTGGCTTTTTCTCCGTGTAAATTTTCATATAAATTTGCAACAACTTCTAAGATTTCTGAATTTACATTGGGTTGCCAACCAGGATATTCTCCAGAAAAATCAACATTAAAGCCAGCCAATTCAAAAGCAGATTTTAATGAATTTGCCAAATCCAATTTGCTAGTTTCTGATGACGAACGCGTTAAACAACCTATTTTTATGTCGCCATTTTTAACAATAACTCTTGCAATATTGTTAGAAGTTTCTACCAAATCATCAATATCTGGACTCATTCTATACACACCATTTACAGCAGCGTAAATAGATTTTATTAAACTTTTACTTGTTTCTTTACTAAGTGATGTTTCTGGGACTTCTGTAGAAGAAAAGTTTATTTCTAAATTAGGTTCTAACGTTTTAAACTCTTCTTTGATTTTATCAATTTCTGTTAAAAAAGAAGATTCTATTAGTTCGTTATTAGCTTTATCTGTTGCAATTATTGAAGTACTTTCTCTTGGGATAGCATTTCTTAAACTTCCACCATCAATTTCACAGATTTGGATAGCGTTTATAGCTGAATAATGCACTCTATTCATTAGTTTATTAGCATTTCCTAATCCTTTAATGATGTCCATTCCAGAATGTCCTCCATTAAGCCCTTTTACTTCTATTTTATAAGCAATAAAATGATCAGGAATTGCTTCTTTAGAGTAGCTTTTTGTTGCTGTTATGTCAACTCCACCTGCACAACCCATTCCAATTTCATCATCTTCTTCTGTATCTAAGTTTAGTAAAATATCACCTTTTAAAATTCCACCTTTTAAACCCATTGCACCTGTCATTCCTGTCTCTTCATCAATGGTAAATAGAGCTTCGATATTTGGATGTTGTATGTTATCAGAAGATAAAATTGCCATAATTGCTGCAACTCCAAGACCATTATCTGCGCCTAAAGTAGTTCCTGCTGCTTTTACCCAATCACCATCAATAATCATTTTAATGCCTTCTTTATCAAAATCAAAAACAGTATCGTTGTTTTTTTGATGTACCATGTCTAAATGGCTTTGTAAAACAACCGTTTTTCTATTTTCGAAACCTTTTGTAGCAGGTTTTGTAATGATAACATTTCCTACATTATCAACAAATGTTTCAAGGTTTAAACTTTTACCAAAATCGACCATAAATTGGATGACTCTTTCTTCTTTTTTTGAAGGACGAGGTACTGCATTTAAATCTGCAAAATGATTCCAAACAATTTTTGGGGCTAAATTTCTTACTTCTTTACTCATTTGTATGTTATTATTTATGCTATAAATTTAGTTGATTTCTATGACAATTTCCTGCGTTTCTTTTCTAACTTTTGCCAAATCTTTCATATAACAATCATCTGCTCTAAAACCAACAGGTAAAACTAAAACCGATTTTAAGTTTCTTGCTTTTAAATTTAAAATTTTGTCATATTCTGCAGGGATAAAACCTTCCATTGGACAGGCATCAATTCTCTCATTTGCACAAACCGTTAGTAGCTTTCCTAAAGCTAAATAGGCTTGATTTTTGTTCCAAGTAAATAATTCTTCTTGCGTTTTTTTCTCAATTTCAGCAGTTAAAAACTCTTTGAATGGATTGATAATTGCATCTGGCGTATTTCTAATTTTTTGAACCAAATTAAAGTAGTTTGTCACTTCTTTTGTTGTATATTTTTCTGGAATACAGATTACCAAAACATGAGAAGCTTCTAATACTTGGGGTTGATTCCAAGAATGGGCTACCAACTCTTTTTGAATTTCTTTATTTTGCAAAACAACCAACTTTAAAGGTTGTAAACCGTAAGAAGTAGCTGTTAGATTAAATGCTTCCTTTAAAGTATTTATTTGCGATTGTGAAAGTTTTTTTTCAGTATCAAATTTTTTAACAGCATAACGCCATTTTAAACTGTCTATAATATTCATTTATTAATTTTTGTACTACAAAAATACATCAATAATTAGTGGGTATTAAAAAAGAAATGATTGTAAAAATTGATGCTTCTATAAATTTACCCTTTGTAATTATCTATAATTTTGAAAAAAGTTTCTGGTTCTGGTCTAACTCGATAATTATCAGTTAAATCTGCAAAAATAATCGTATTATTTTTATCAGTTATAATTACTGTTGGCAGTATTACATCAGAATCATAACCCAGTACTTGAAAACCTGTTGGCAAACCATTTTTATGAAAAATACCTAAATTTTTAGCTATTTTATGGTCTGCATCAACCAAAAAGTGAAAAGGTACGTTATACTTTTGTGCTAAATTTTCTGTAAATTTATGAGGTTGAGAACTGATTAGCACCATATCTACATTTCTTTTTTCAAGTTCTTTGTATTGATGAACAACTTCTTTTATTTGTGCCATACATAATGGGCACCAATTGCCTCTGTAAAATAAGAATATTTTAAACTTTCCTTTTAGGGAGGAGGTGTTTACAGGTTGTTTTTTGCTGTTTTCTAATGTGAAATTTTGTAATTTTTTTCCTACTTCTAAAACAGTTTTGTTTCTATTATTAAATGAAGAATACCATTTTAAATACCCAAGCCAACCTAAAGTTAATGATGCGTTTAAAAGTAAAGTTTCTCTATTAAAATCAAATAAACTTAATAACGCACTTAGTAGGATTACAAATGAGTAAGGAGCTAAATTTTTTGATGTTCTTGCTGTAGGTTTTATAAATAACATTAAAAAAAATACAACTATAGTTAAAGAAGAAATAAGGATGCTTATATCTTTACTATTGTAGTTTGTGTTGATGATGGTATATATAAATGTAACCAAGGCAAAAACAGGTAGACTACTAATAAAGAGCGATTTTAAAATATTTTTCATAAATTGATAGTCGATAAAAAGAAAGCCAAATTACGCGATTTATTATTTGCTATGAAAGAAGATTTTTTACATTATGTATGGAAATATCAGTTGTTTTCTATAAATGATTTAAAAACTACTGCAAAAGAACCATTAACGGTTTTAAAATCTGGAAGACACAATGAAAATGCAGGACCAGATTTTTTAAATTCACAATTAAAAATAAACAATCAACTTTGGATTGGGAATGTAGAGATTCATATAAAATCTTCTGATTGGTATGCACACAATCATGAAATTGATGCAAATTATGATGCTGTTATTTTGCATGTTGTTTGGGAAGATGATGCCAATATTTACATGAAAAATAATGCACTTTTACCTACTTTGGTTTTAAAGGATGTTTTAATGATTTCTGCCTTGAGAAATTATCAAAATTTATTTTCATATCAAAAAAGATGGATTCCTTGTGAAAAAGAAATTGCAACAATAGATTCTTTTACTCTAGAAAATTGGAAAGAACGCTTGTTTTTTGAGCGATTAGAAAGAAAATCTGATGAGATGAAAGCTTATTTAGAAATGAATAAGAATAATTTTGAAGCAACATTATTTCAGCTTTTGGCTAAAAATTTTGGGTTAAAAGTTAATGGAGATGCTTTTTTAAATTTAGCAAAATCTATTGATTTTTCTATATTAAGAAAGGTTAGTTTTAATGAACATCAATTAGCAGCTTTACTTTTTGGACAAGCTGGTTTTTTAGAAGAATTTACCGAAGATGAATATCATCAGAATTTAAAAAAGGAATACGCTTTTTTAAAGCATAAGTACAATTTGGTGCCAGTTGCAAATCAGCAATTTTCTTTTTTTAGAATGCGTCCACCAAACTTTCCAACAATTCGCATTGCGCAATTGGTTTCATTATATCATCAACATCAAAATTTATTTTCGAAAATATTAAATTTAAAAAGTTTACATGAATTTTATGAATTGTTTAAAATAACAACAAATACTTTTTGGATAACACATTATACATTTGACAAAATTTCTAAACCATCACCCAAAAAATTAACAAAACCTTTTATAGACTTGTTGTTGATTAATACAATTATTCCACTACAATTTTTGTATCAAAAAAATAGAACAGAGGCAAGTAATGATGATTTTTTAAAAGTGATTCAAGAGATAAAACCAGAAAAGAACAGTATTATTTCTAAGTTTGGAAAAATTGGTTTAAAAGCAAAAAATGCCTACGAAACACAATCTTTATTGGAGCTTAAAAACAACTATTGCACAAAGAAACGATGTTTACATTGTGCAATAGGAGTTAAAGTTTTAGGAAAATCATAAATAATGTATACTTTCTTAAGCATTATAAATGCTTTGTTTATTTAGGATCTAGAATGTTTTTTATTCTTACATAACAATCTCTATAATGGTATTTAGAAATAGTATTTATAGCTCTTTTACTAGCATTATTTACTTTGTTTTTTAATGCTTCTAATTCTCCACGAACTATAGAGTGTACATCAGAATTTTTAATTTTTTTATCATTTAGCAAAGAACCCATTCTGTCTATGTATGTTTTTTGCAAATTTCTTCTATATACATCTACGTTTCTTGCAGCATTTGTTTCAGAAAAAATACCTTTTTGCAAATCTCTCATCATTTCATAAGCAGTATATGTTTTAGAATCAATGGTTTCTGAATCTAACATTCTTTTTAATTTATCTACATTTAATAAACTGTATAAAAATCTATTTTGATAACGCAATAATGCATCTGTGTAGCCAGCTTCGTCAATATTTGTTAAAATGGCTTTGTCTAGTAACCAATTTTGGGTTTTAAAAGCGTTTTCTTGCATCCAATTTAACGCTTCTTTTTGTTTGCTTCTTGTCATTGGTTGATAAATAACCCCAGTTTGGTTTGGTTTTTTATTATCTTCAAAAACACCTCCAACATTGCTAGCAACATGACCAACATATCTGCCCCAAACACTTAATAACTCTCCATACAATTCACTTAAATCATCATAATTATTGGTTTGGTTTGATGTCCAATTGGGTAAATTTTTAGCTACAATTTTTAAGTTTTTCAAACCATAAGAACTCGCTTTAACATGATCATTACCAATATCTTCTGTTTGAGAAGCAGGGTCAAAACCACCTCTTCTTTGAAAGCCAAACTTATAAATAGGGTTTCCAGCCTTTTCTTCAATCCATTTGTCTAAAGTTTTTACTTCATCTTCTGGTGTTTTGGCTGATGGTATTACACGATATCCCCAATTAATAGAGTAGTGGTCATAAGGTCCTAGTTGTCTAATAAATCGGATGTTTTTATCTCCAGGTTGTGCAATATAATTGTATCGAGCATAATCCATAATTGTAGCAGCAATTCCGTTTTTTTGAGTAAAAGAACCAGAACGTAAAGAATCTACAGGATACGCATAGCTTGCAGCCATATTATGAGGCAACCCTAATGCATGACCAATTTCGTGAGAAATTACCATTCGCATCATTTCTCCAATTTCTTCTGCAGGAGTATCTAAAGTTCTTGCAGACGGATTTGCAGCACCTGTTTCTAATAAATATCTATTTCTATACGAACGTAAATGGTTATGATACCAGATAATATCGCTTTCTATAATTTCTCCAGAACGTGGGTCAGAAACACTAGGTCCAGTTGCATTTCTGGTTGTACTAGCTACATATCTTATAGAAGAATAACGAACATCTTCCATACTAAAATCTGGGTCTTCTTCTTTTGTTGGTGGCATTTTTGCCATAATTGCATTTTTAAAACCAGCAGTTTCAAAAACTTTTGCCCAATCATCTACACCTTGTTTGATGTATTTTCTTAACTTTTCTGGTGTTCCAGGGTCTAAATAATATACAATTGGTTTTATAGGTTCTACCAATTCTCCACGATTGTAAGCAGCTATATCTTTTGGTTCTAATCTCCAACGTCTTATATATCTTTTATCATCTGCTTTTAAAGCTTCTGAACTATAATCTACATTACCTACAGTAAAATATCCAACTCTTTTGTCGTAAATTCTTGGCATCATAGGTTTTTCTGGAAGTAAAATCATAGATTGATTCACACGAACTGTAATAGTATTTGTAGACCTGTTACTTGGAGGTGCATCAGCATCAAACGTAAAATCTTGAACTACTTCTATGTTTTTTGGAAAACTTTTTATGTAGTTGATAAAACTTCTAGAAGCATCTAACCTTCTTATTTTGTAGGTTCTCCTAAAAAAGGAAGGCAATCCAGAAATAGCTTTCACATCTGAAGAAAAGAATTTGGTTACATCTACTAAAACTGCAGTAGAATCTGGATTTTGCGTTTTAATATCAAATGAGTAAATGATAGGCTCTAAATTATTTGCTTTTACAGATTTAAAAATTGGCAAAGAGTCGTTTGCAACTGCATTGTAAGATTTTACTTTGAGTAATATTTTATTTTTAAAACGCTCCCAAACAATAACTTGTGTGTTTATTTTAGATCCTGCATTTACATAACCACCTCCTAAACCAGAAGGGATGTCTTTTAGTCTTGTAACTAATAACATTTCTTTGCCTAAATAGGTTTTTGGTATTTCGTAAATATATTTATTTTTGGAAAAATGCACTTTAAACAAACCATTGTCTGTTATTGTGTTTTTATTTACTATATCTGCATATTTGGTTTTTTTGCTCTTTTTAGGTTTTTGGGCAGTAGTTGTTGTCTTTTTTTCTTTGGATTTTGTTTTTTGTGTATCTATAGAAGCACACGAAGTTATAGCCAAAGCAAAAGAGAATAATAAGATTTTTTTCATATTCGTTTGATGTAGGTTAATGAATCCTCTAAGTTATTAAAAAGCGAATTTATTAGGTCTTATTGTTTTGTTAAAACTTGTTCACTAAAAAAGCCTAAGAAATTAAACTTAGGCTTTTTATATATAGTTTTTAGAAATTTACATTTCCATAGAATGATAGACATTTTGTACATCATCATCTTCTTCTAATTTTTCTAAAAGCTTTTCTACATCTGCTTGTTGTGCTTCGTTAAGTTTTGTTGTTGTTGTTGGGATTCTCTCAAAACCAGATGATAAAATTTCTACATTATTTTCTTCAAAAAAAGATTGAATAGCACCAAATTGTTCAAAAGGCGCGTAAATAATTACACCTTCTTCATCATCAAAAACTTCTTCTACTTCAAAATCGATTAATTCTAACTCAAGTTCCTCCATATCCATAGTAATATCTTCTTTTTTAACGGTAAAATTACAAGTATGGTCAAACATAAAAACTACTGAACCTGAGGTTCCTAAATTACCATCACATTTATTAAAAGCAGCTCTAACATTGGCAACAGTTCTATTGTTATTGTCTGTGGCAGTTTCTAACAAAATGGCAATTCCATGAGGAGCATAACCTTCAAAAAGTACTTCTTTGTAGTCTGCAGTGTCTTTGTCTGTTGCTTTTTTAATGGCACGTTCTACATTGTCTTTAGGCATATTTGCAGCTTTTGCATTTTGCATAACTGCACGTAAACGAGAATTAGACTCAGGGTTTGGACCACCTTCTTTTACAGCCATTACAATATCTTTACCAATTCTGGTAAATGTTTTTGCCATTGCTGACCAGCGTTTCATTTTTCTTGCTTTCCTGAACTCAAATGCTCTACCCATTTCTTTAAATCGTTTTAATTAAAATGCTTACAAATGTAAAAATTAGATTGTGGTTTTACAATTTTTTTGAACTTAGTTTTTTTCATGAATATACCTATTACTAGGTATTTATTTAGAGTCTATGAGTATTTATTTTTGATTAAATTCTAAATAACAAATAATGATGAAAAAAATTACCTTCTTACTTTTTACTATCCTTACTGCTTCAATTTTTGGGCAAAACAAATTAACTTCTAGTATAAATGAGTATTTAGATGGAACTATTTGGAAAAATAGCAACAGATACTCTTATACTTATGATGCAAACAATAACTTACTTAAAGAAGATGATGATTTTTGGGATCTAACTACCAATCAATGGAAAAAACAATCTGAAACGATTTACGTATACAATGCTCAAAATAAAGTAACCTTAGAGAGTTATAAAGAATATGATAGAATTACTGGAGCTGAAAAAAATCAATACCAAACTTCATATACTTATAATGCTAATGGTAATTTGATTCAGATTTTAGATAAAGAGCTTAAAAACGGAGTTTGGGTAAACGATACTAAATTTGATTTGACCTATACAAATGATAAAGCTACAGGTGGTTTGGGTTATGATTGGAATGGAAATACATGGGTTCTTGGAGACGATTCTAGTAAATCTTCAATAAATTATAACACCAATGGTACAATTGCTAGTTCTGTAAATGATAAATGGGATGGTTCTAAATGGGTTTCAGATACTAAAATACTGTATAGCTACAATGGGCTTAACGTAATTTTAAAAGAAAGTCAAACTTGGAATGGAACAAGTTGGGTAATCGATTATAAAGAAGAAAATACTTACGATGCAAATGGAAATTCGATTACAGAAAAAGAATCTTATTTAGATAATGGTGCATTTGTAGTTGCACAAGATGAAATGATTACTTTTGATACTTCTGAGCTCATGTCTTCTTATGCACATCCGTTTAAAGATAAAACTGGAATAGACTTCTTACTGTCTAATAACGGAATTATAAATAAAATATTAAAAAGAACTTCTACAAATAATAGAACCATTTATTATTATAATGGAGCAACTGCTAATGTAAATACCTTTAGTTCTTTTACCTTAAAAGCATATCCAAATCCAACAACTTCTTTTTTAATTATTGATGATACTAATTTTTCTCTTAAAAATATTGAAGTTTATAATTTATTAGGAAAGAAAATAATGACCACTAATTCTAAAAAAATAAATTTAGAAAACGTAGTAAATGGTATTTATATATTAAAAGTAAATACTATGGATGGAAAAATTGCAACTCAAAGAATTGTAAAAAAATAATAGAATTTTTCTTTCAAAAATAAACCCTTTAACTTTTTTTGGTTGAAGGGTTTACTTATGTGTAAATTTGACAAACTCTTATTTTAAAAGTTGATAAGATTGTTTAGCAATCTCAATTTCTTCGTTTGTTGGGATTATTAAGATTTTTACTTTTGAACTCGATTTTTGAATTTCTCGAATCTTTTTAGAACGAATTTCATTTTTTATTTCATCTAAATCAATTCCCAAGAAGTCTAAATTTTCGAAAGCCAATTTTCTCATAATTGCAGAATTTTCTCCAATTCCAGCTGTAAAAACAATGGCATCTATGCCATTTAAGGCTGCTGTATAAGCACCAATATATTTGCGAATTCTATAACTTGCTAATTTTAAAGCGTTTTTGCAATTTTCATCACCAAAATTTGCTTTTTCAGAAATTTCTCTTAAATCAGAATAACCTGTTAAACCTAACATTCCAGATTCTTTTTGAAGCAGAGTATTTACTTCTTCAACAGATTTATTTAGTTTTTTCATTAAAAAGAATAGAACAGATTGGTCTATATCTCCAGAACGTGTTCCCATAATTAAGCCATTCATTGGGCCAAATCCTAAAGAGTTTTCGATACTTTTCCCGTTTTTAATTGCAGACATACTACAACCATTTCCTAAATGAATAGTGATAATGTTTTTTGATTTTTCTTCGCCTAAATACTCAATCGCTTTTTCAGAAACATATTTATGACTTGTGCCATGAAAACCATAAGCTCTAATTTCATACTTTGATAAATATTCATTCGGAATTGCATATTGATAGGCTTCTTTTGGCATGGTTTGATGAAAAGAAGTATCGAAAATTGCAATTTGTTTTGCAGAAGTAAAAATAGTTTCTGCAATTTCTATTCCTGTTAAATTTGCAGGATTGTGTAATGGAGCTAAATCAAATAAATCTTTAATATTATCTTTCACCTCTTGCGTTACAACTACAGTTTTACTGAATTTGCTTCCTCCATGAACCACTCTATGTCCAACTGCTTTAATTTCATCAACAGAATTAATTACCCCAATTTTATTGTCCATTAAAGTTTCTGCAATCTTTTTTAAACCAAACTCATGATTTAAAATTGGTAATACTTCAGAGAATTTCTCTTCTCCTTTTTCGTGTGTAAAAATGGCATCATTCATACCAATTCTTTCTACTAAACCTACACATTTTACATTTTGTGAAGGCATCTCTATCAATTGATATTTTAATGAAGAAGAACCAGCATTTAAAACTAAAATATTCATAATTAATCTTGATTTGCTTGAATGGCAGTTAATAAAACCGTGTTAAAAATATCATCTACAGTACATCCTCTACTTAAATCGTTTACAGGTTTGTTTAACCCCTGTAACATTGGTCCAATAGCCAAAGCTCCAGTTTCTCTTTGTATAGCTTTGTAGGTGTTGTTACCCGTATTTAAATCAGGAAAAATTAATACAGAAGCTTGACCTGCAACTTCAGAATTTGGCATTTTTGTTTTTGCGACAGACATATCTACAGCTGCATCATATTGTATGGGTCCTTCAATTTTTAAATTAGGGTTTTTAGCTTTTGCCAATTCAGTTGCTTTTCTTACTTTTTCTACTTCTTCTCCTTTTCCAGAACTTCCAGAAGAGTAAGACAACATTGCTACTTTTGCAGGAATACCAAAGGCTTCTGCAGAAGCTGCTGAAGAAATAGCGATTTCAGAAAGTTGTTCTGCATTTGGGTTTGGGTTTACAGCACAATCTCCCATTACAGAAACTCTGTCTGATAAGCACATAAAAAATACAGAAGAAACTACAGAAACACCTGGTTTGGTTTTTATTAATTGTAATGCAGGTTTTATAGTGTGCATTGTTGTGTGAACAGCTCCAGAAACCATACCATCTGCCAAGCCATTTAAAATCATTAATGTACCATAATAAGATACATCTCTGGTTAAATCTACTGCAGTTGTTTCTGTTAAACCTTTGTGTTTTCTTGCTTCGAAAAGTGTGTTTGCAAAGTCTTTATTATGGATAGAATTTTCTGGATTCAAAATATTTAGCTTGTCTAAATCTATCTGAATTCCTAATTGGTCGCATTTTAACTGAATTGTATTTCTATCACCTAATAATGTTAAATCTACAATGTCTAATAGCTGTAAACGTGCAGCTGCAGTAATAATTCTTTTATCATCTCCTTCTGGCAATACAATATGTTTTTTTTGTATTCTTGCTTTTTGCAATAAACTATATTGAAACATACTTGGGGTCATTCTAACAGATTTATGAGATGTTAAAATGTTGGTTAAACCTTCTGCATTTACATATTTATCAAACGTGTCTAATGATAATAATATTTTTTTATTGTGAGATGCGTAAATTTTAGATTTTACTGCACCAATCTTGTTAGAAATATTAAAAGTTCCTCCATCAACAGAAATAATAGGTACAGTAGATTGTACACCTTCAATCAATTTTATAATCGATTCTTCAGGAATTAAAGTTCCTGTTAAAATAATTCCAGCTATTTTTGGATAATTTTTAGAAGCGTTTGCTTGTAAGGCACCTAAGATAATATCTGCTCTGTCTCCTGGAGTTATAATTAGAGCATTTTCTCTAATTCTTGTTAAGTAGTTACGTAGCTGCATAGCTCCAGTACTATAACTTCCAATAGCATTTTCTAAAAACTGTTCTCCAAATAAAACACGGCCATTTAAAGCATTGACTACTTCTTTTACTGTAGGAAATGCTAAAAAGTCTACTTTTGGAATAACATCTATTTGTAATTCTTTTGGAAAACTATTAATAAGCTCTTCTTTGATGAAATCTACTTCATCTACTTCAATTTTATTCGCAATTATTCCAATAACATCTACTTCTTTCTGAATAAAAGAGTTGTAAGAAAGTTGCATTGTGTTTATAAAATCTTTTTTCTTTTTTCCATTTCCAGAACCGACAATTAAAGCAGGAATGTTTAAGTTTTTAGCAATCATTAGATTTACATCCAACTCTGTAAAACCTCCATTTCCAGAAAAATCGGTTCCTTCTACTAAAACATAATCGTAGTTTGCTTCTAATTTTTTGTATTTTTTTATTACGTTGTGAATCACTTCATCTTCTTGTCCTTCACTTAATAGTTCTACAACCTCACTTTGTGTGTATGCATAACAATCTTTATAATTAATTTCTAAGTTGAAAAAATTGATGGCAGTATTGGTGTGTTCATCATAACCATTTGCATTTATCTCGTTAATAATGGGTCTGAAATAACCTACTTTTGCAGATTTGGTTAACATCATTCTTAATAGACCTAATGATATTAAAGATTTACCACTATCTTGTTCTACTGTGGCAATATATATAGCTTTGCTCATTTTGATAAAAAATTATTTGACAAAAATAAGGCATAAAAAAATGACTAAATGTGATATTAGTCATTAATTATTTACATCTACTAAATTTGGTTTTCTTCTGCATTGTTGATTTCAATCCAATATCCATCTATATCTTGAAAGTAAATTTGTTCAATTCCATCTTTTCTAATATAATCTTTGTTGGGTGTATTTAACCAATCTGAATATTTAACATTTAGTTTTTCTAGATGTTTAGCAAAAGATTTTATATCAAGTACAGATAATGCAAAGTGATTTGCTTTGTTTACCTTAACATCTAATTTAGGACGTGAAATTAAGTGAAGCTGCTTATTGCTGTTAATAGCTAGCCATCTTGTTTTGGAGTTTGAGGCTGTATTTGGAATTTCTTTTAATTGTAAAACCTTTTGATAAAAGGCTACAGATTTATCTACGTCTTTAACAGAAAGCGCAATATGATTTATTTTAAATGTAAACATTATGTAATTATACTTGTAAAACTCCCATATTAAATTTCTTTTCAATAGGAGCGTGGTTTGCAGCTTCAATTCCCATAGAAATCCAAGTTCTTGTTTCTAAAGGATTTATTACTGCATCTGTCCAAATTCTTGCAGCAGCATAATAAGGCGAAACTTGATTGTCATAACGCGATTTTATTTTGTTAAATAACTCAGCTTCTTTTTCTGGAGTTATTTCTTCTCCTTTCTTTTTAAGAGATGCTGTTTCTATTTGTAGTAAAACTTTTGCAGCAGAATTTCCACTCATAACTGCTAATTCTGCACTTGGCCAAGCTACAATTAATCTTGGATCATAAGCTTTACCACACATGGCATAATTTCCAGCTCCATAAGAATTTCCAATAACAATGGTAAATTTTGGCACCACAGAATTACTAACTGCATTTACCATTTTTGCGCCATCTTTAATAATTCCTCCATGCTCAGATTTGCTACCAACCATAAAACCTGTAACATCTTGTAAGAATACCAAAGGTATTTTTTTCTGATTACAATTGGCAATAAAACGTGTGGCTTTGTCAGCAGAATCGTTATAAATTACTCCACCAAACTGCATTTCTCCTTTCTTTGTTTTTACCAACTTTCGTTGATTGGCAACAATACCTACTGCCCAACCATCTATTCTTGCATAACCAGTTAAAATGGTTTGCCCATAACCTTCTTTATATTGCTCAAATTCAGAATTGTCTACCAAACGTTTTATGATTTCTAACATATCATATTGCGCATTTCTTTCTCTAGGTAAAATTCCAAAAATATCATCTTGGTTTTCTTTTGGAGGGAAAGTTTTCGTTTTACTAAAACCAGCTTTGTCATAATCGCCAATTTTATCAACAATAAATTTTATTTTATCAAGTGCATCTTTATCGTCTTTTGCTTTGTAATCAGTTACACCAGAAATTTCGCAATGTGTAGTTGCACCTCCTAAAGTTTCATTATCAATAGATTCTCCTATTGCAGCTTTTACTAAATAACTTCCTGCTAAGAAAATACTTGCAGTTTTATCTACAATTAGTGCTTCATCGCTCATAATTGGTAGGTAGGCTCCACCTGCAACACAACTTCCCATTACTGCAGAAATTTGTGTAATACCCATGCTACTCATTACTGCATTGTTTCTAAAAATGCGTCCAAAATGTTCTTTATCTGGAAAAATTTCGTCTTGCATTGGCAAATAAACGCCAGCAGAATCTACTAAGTAAATAATGGGCAATCTGTTTTCTATAGATATTTCTTGTGCTCTTAAATTCTTTTTTCCTGTAATTGGAAACCATGCACCAGCTTTTACAGTGGCATCATTAGCAACAACAATGCATTGTTTTCCTTTAATGTAGCCAATTTTTACAACAACACCTCCAGAAGGACAACCACCATGTGCTGCATACATATCTTCTCCAGCAAAAGCACCAATTTCTATAGAGTTAGCTTTGTCATCTAAAAGATAGTCAATTCTTTCACGAGCAGTCATTTTTCCTTTTTCGTGAAGCTTGTCAATTCTTTTTTGACCACCACCTAATTTTACTTTTACCAATCTTTTACGTAAATCCGATACTAAGAGTTTATTATAATCTTCGTTTTTGTTGAAGTTTAAATCCATAGAATTGTTTCTTATTTTGTGCTAAATTAAGAAATATTACTGTGAACTAAATCATAAATATTTTAGAGAAGTTTATTTGTCTAAAAGCGAAAAATGCCCTTTTTTATTTATGGTAGCTTTAGTTACATCTGTAGGTACTAATAAAATACTATACCAATAATCGTCTGTGGGTAACTGTTTCCCTTTGTAAGTTCCATTCCAGCCTTGACTATCAATTTCAATATCACCAAGGAGTTTTCCAAATCTATTAAAAATAGAAATTTTGCTTGTTTGATAGAATTTTTTAGTGGCTCCTTTAACTTTCCAAGTATCATTTTTTCCATCTCCATTAGGCGTAAAGAATTTTGGAAATTGAATTACAGAAACTACCAACTCTGATGCTCCACAACCATTTTTATTTTCTACAAGAATTTTATAAACGCCACCTTCTATATCATTAAAAACATTACTGTCTTGAAAAGATCTTATAGAGGTTCCGTTTTCATCCTCTAAAGCGTATTGAAACTCTTCATTAATTAAAGGATTTGTAGGAATATTTATTTGTATGCTTAAATTTGTACTAATGCCAGAAGTATCGTCTTTTATGGTTACAAAACTATCATCTAAAGTATCGAAATTAGATTTTTGAACCACAATAGTTCTAGATCTACTACAAACTTTAGTGCCTCTGCTAAAGGCAGTTACTGTATATTGACCTGCATCTGATATTGGTAGTGTTTGTTGGTTACCACCTAAAGGATTTCCATTTTGGTCTTGCCAGGTATAATCGTAATTTCCTAAAGGATTTTCTACTCTTAGAATATAAGGAATATTTTTAGCACAAATAACTATTGGGTCATTGGGTGCTTCACCATCAACAGAAAATTGAGGAATTGTACTTGTTTTAAGAAATAACCTCCCAATTCCTTCACAATCATTATTATTTTTATTTTTTATTTTAATATAAATTGTTTGGCTAAAAGCGTAACTACTTTCTTTATTGTTTCTATGTTTAGAAATATCTGGAATTGCATTTGTTGCAGCATCTCTGTCATTTTCTGTTTCATAGAAAAATACTTCTACATCAGAAGAATTTGTTGGGAAAAAAGTGGTTTTTATTTCTTGCACTGCTGTGCTAAAGTTAAAAAATGCAATACCATCTGTATTTGAGTTGTTTGTTGTATCATTTCCAGCAGTATCTAAAAAATCGTCACATTCTTCAAATGTTTTATCATAAGTTATATTTCCTGCAAAAGAGGCTGTGATTTCAATTTTAGAGATGGTGTAACAGTCTTTGTCAGAGATTGTTCTTACCCAAACTTCTGCAGTTCTGTTTACTGGGTACTTTTCTTTGTCTGAAACTTGATTTGCTGCTCCACCAGAGATTGCTTTTGCTTCAGTTTCATAATATTCAAACTTTACTGTTGGGTCTTTAGAAATATTAATTGCTGCTTCTGTAAGATTTACAGTAGTTATTTCTGATGGATTATCTGCACATTGGTTTAATTGTACAACAGTGTTTAAAATAAGTGGCTTAGGATTTACAGTGAGTGTAATTTCATTGGAAATTGTACCACAACTATTTCCTGTTTTACCTAATTGAACTCTGTATTTTTGAGAGTTTAATGAAGTTGGTGTGTTTGTGATTGTTAAATCTTTTGTGGTTGCTCCACTATACAAACTATTGTTGGTAATGTTTGTCCAATTTGTACTATCAAAAAATTGCCATTGATAAGTGTCTGCATTAGTGTTTATAGAAATAGAATTAGAGTCTTCTTCGCAAAAAATAACATCAGTAAAATTGGTTATAGTTATTACAGTAGTAGTTATATAGTTTGGATTTGGATTTGTATACCCATCTGCATTGTTTTTTACTTTTCCATTGACTTCTACTGCAAATGGTATTGCCTGTAATATTCCAGAACCATTACCAGTAAAACCAGCTTCTATAACATCAAAACAAGCATCGTTATCTGCATCTAATTCCAAAAAGTTAAAATTACCATCTGCATCTGTATCTGCAATTGTATAATTTAAAGACAGGGTTTTAACAGAAGTGTCCGTTTCTACATTATCAGAAATTCCATTTTTGTTGGTGTCTGAAAAGGCGTCTATAAGTCCGTCAAAGTTGATGTCTAAGTTATGATTGGATTCTGTAGAGTCATAAATTCCATCATTATCTGCATCTACATCTAAATAATTAGGAATTAAATCTGCATCTGTATCTGTAGCAGTTTCATTAAGGTCTGGAATACCATCATTATCGCTATCTAAATCAAACATATCTTCTATGCCATCATTGTCTGTATCTCTTGTAAAACATATGATGTTAATAGAGCCTCTAAATGTTGATGCATCTGTATTTTTTGCACTATGAAAAAAATGGATTCCATTAACTTGATTTGCAAAAAACTCAAAAGTACTTGCTGCTCCTGATACATTAGAGTTGTATTTGAATTTAATTTCTGAGGCAGAAATTTGCGTGATTCCAGATTCAAATTCACCATTGTTGTTTGTATCAATTAATAATTGATTGTCAGGGTTTAGAAGCGTTATGTTTTTGTTGTTTGGTGTTATTTTTATGATAAAATATTCATCGTTTTTGGCTTCATGAGTTCCAGAAATGGACTGTTTTAGAGTAAAATTTATGTTTTGAGAAAAACCTAAAGTATACTCATTAACTGCATTTACATCATTAATAAGTGTGCTTGTAAAATTTCCGTCATTTGTGCCAGAAAAAGTATTTCTTGTATCACTTTGCATGAATGTTGCAGTAGGTATAATATTTTTAATTGTACCATTATTTAAAATAACAGAAGGTGTATTTAGGTTTGATATATTTAGGTTTGCATCTCCAAGAGATTCATCACAGTTAAGTATACCATCATTATCTATATCATCATCTAAATTGTCAATGATTAAATCTTTGTCATAATCATCAGGACAGATGCTTACAGGAACTTCTACTGATTTAAATTCTGTTACAGGATTTGTACAGGTAATTGTAGCTCTTAATTGATATTTTCCAGGTTGTAAAGGTGTGTATTTAGCAGTAGTAACTCCAGTTGTTACATAGCCTGTACCATCATCAAAAAACCATTCTAAAGTGTCAAAAAGATCTGTATTTGCACTTTCTAAAGTAACATTTGGGATACAGTTTCCTAACGTAGTTACTGTGGCATCAAAATTTATTTCTGGAGCAGTAGGAAAACCAGAATAAAAACTACCAGAAGTAGCTGCTCCATTTTGATTAAAATATGCACAGTACAATTCTTCTGTACTTTCTATAGAAACATTACTACTTAAACCAAGTACTTTGTAGGTAACGTAATTTGCGTTGCCAGTAACGTTAAAAGGACCAGAGGTGTTAAAATTAGCAATAGGCTGATTATTTACAGTAACTGTTGCTCCAGAATTAGTTACAATTGTTATTCCTCCTGTAAAAACGGAGTTTCCTATTTTGTCTATTAATGGTATGTTATCTACTTTTCCACGATTTTCACAACTTAAAGGAGGTACAAAAAACATGCCTTGGTTTGCTTCATTTGGTAATGAGTTGCTGCCTAAACCACCAATTCCTTGATATGCAAAAACATTTTTAGAGGTTTTAACATACATATTTCCATTAACAGAGTATTTATTTCCTTCGATAACAAAATACTCTCCAGCATTTATAGTTGCAATTGCAGCAACCTCATCATTTACAAAAATTTCAGTGTTGTTTTCGTGTGCAACAATAAGAGCATTTTCCCAAGAATCATTTCCACTTCCTCTAACAAATATATACTCTTTACCCACTTTAGAGAGGTCTACAATTTGATCTAAACCATAATCTCTTCCTCCACCAGTTCCAAAACTTCCGTTAGCAGAACCAACATTTACAACAACATTTTTATCTGAAGCAATTAAAGTTCCTATTAAACCATCTTGGTTTACAACGTTTTCTGAAGCATTTGTAGCTAAAATATAACTTTCTCCTTCATTTAATGTGATTTCTGGAATTGGGAATGCTCCTGAATAGTTTTTTAAAGCGATACCTGCAGGCAAACCTGAGAAGTTTAACTTTGTATTATTTTCAGTAGCCATTACAGAGATAAAATTCAAGTAGTTGCTTTGTGGATTTTCGTTTGTAAACATTCCTGCTCTAAAAGTGGTACCTAAAGCTGCATTTCCTTTACTAACTAAAGCACCAGCTTGTGCTCTGTTTCCTGCAATGATTCTTATGGAAACATATATTTGACTATCTGCTTCTATAATATAGCCTTTATTATTAAAAATGGTACTTGTTGTGGTTGAGCTCACCAAAAGCTGTTCATTACTATTATGAATAATTAATTCTCTTGGAGTGTTTTTAGAAACTGTACCAACAATATCTCCAGCTGGAGAGCCTACTTGCTTTATGGTAAAATTTACTGTTTTATTACTAGGCGTAGAAATATAAAAATATTGTTCTTCAGGAGATGCGTTCCCAAATTGGGCGTAAGTTAAAGGTGGTATATAATGTTTTTTGCTTAACTGAGAAAAAGTATTTATTGAATATACTAAGTTTATAAAAATAATAAAGAAAAAAGAAAGTCTAAATTTTACCATACAAGAGCTCCTTAAATGAGGTTTTTTAATAAAAAAGTATTTTTTGAATATAAATAATTTTTCAAATTATTAGACCTTATAAATCAAAAAAAGTTTAATTACTCAAATTATTCATATTCAACTTTATTATTTACAGGCGTTTTTTATTTTGCTAAAAGCGAAAAATGCCCTTTTTTATTAATAGCAGACTTAGTTATATCTGAAGGAATTAATTGTACACTAAACCAATAATCATTTTCTGGCATTTTTTTTCCTTTATATGCACCATTCCAACCTTGACTGTCAATATCAATTGTTGCAATGAGTTTACCAAATCTATTAAAAATATAAATATTGCTTTTAGGATAAAAAGCTTTTGAGGCTCCTTTAATTTTCCAAGTATCATTTTTTCCATCTCCATTTGGAGTAAAAAAATCTGGAAACTCTAAAACTGAAACTTTTAATTCAGAGTCAACAACACATAAACGTTTATGTCTTGTAATTATGGTGTATATTCCACCTGTTAAGTTGTTGAAAATAGTTTCGTTTTGAAAGTCTTTAATAATTTTACCAGCTTCATTTTTTAAAGCAAATTCATATTCTCCTAAATTATTATTTTCATCAACTATGTTTATAGAAAAGCTATTTTCTGCACTATTAGATTCATCTGTAATTTTAATCTGACTTTCTTTTAAAAATACAGCTACGTAATCTTTTACTTCTACTGTTTTAGTTTTAGAACATGTAATTGTTTCTGTTTTTGAGGCAGTTATAGAGTAAACACCAGTAGTAAAAATATCAAATTGAGTTGTATTTGATGTTTTTAATAAATTGCCATTTTCGTCTCTTAGCTCGTAAGTATAATTATCTTTAGGGTTTTCTATATTAAGCTTTAAAGGGGTTTCTCCAAGACATAAAAACTGAGGGCTTGTAATTTTAAAATCTGGTATTTTATTTACTTTTAAATAAATTTGCCCAATGCCAACACAATCATTATTAATTTTGCTAGTTAGTTTGTAATAAATAGGAAAACGACTGTTTGAGGTGTTGGGTATATTTTTGTTTCTGTACTTTGATATGTTCTGATTTTCCTGTATTTCATTTATAGATTTTGTTCTGTCACTTTCAGTTTCATAAAATTCTATTTTTATATCAGAATCGGTTGATATATTTGCTGGAGCACTGCTAAAATCAAAAAAAGTAATTCCATCTGTCTCTGAATTTTGATTTGTGTCATTGCCATCTTTATCTAGAAAATCATCACAAGAAAAAAAAGTTTCTTCATAAGGTTCGTTTGGAGCATAACTAACATTTAAATTTATTTTAGAAATGCGAGAGCAATTAAATTTAGAAATTGTTTTTACCCAAGCTTCACCTTGAGTATCAACAAAAAAAGCAGTAGCATCTTTAATTAAATTAGTTCCTAATTTAGCATCATTTTCTGTTGGATAATACTCAAATTTCTCATTTAAATAGTTGCTTGAAATATTTTTTTCTGATAAGGTAAGATTAAATGTAGTTTGTTTATTTGGGTTGCTGTGGCATTGTTTAAGAGTAACTGGGTTATTTACAGTAGGTAATTCAGCAACTCTTAATTCTAATGTTTTGCTAGTGTCAAAACAAGTGTTATTATTTTTTTCTACTCTTATAAATACAGTTTGAGATCTATTTACTGTATAATTGGTGTTTTTATCGATAACATCAGTTGTATTATCTGTTTTAGCTCCATTTAGAGTAGAATGATAAGAAATTGAATAATCTGCACTATTAAGAGCTCCTAAAACTTCTTTGTCTTTAACGTTTAAAATAAAATTAGAAATACCATCTGTGTCACTTCCCCCAGTTAAATCATCGCAAACAATTAATGGAGTGGGTTGCTGTGTAACTGGCATTTTATTAACAATTAAGTTAAAGCTAGTTGTAGAAAAGCACTCTGAAAGTTTGTTTGTAAGTCTAACAAATATTTGTTGTGGATTAGAGGTGTTTTTGAAATTTGATGGAGTTGTTATTTTGTTTGTATTTGTTAAAGCATCATTATTAGATGTATGGTATGTAACTTCTACATCTGTTTGTCCGTTTAAAATATTGTTTTCATAGGTTTTTAAATCAAAAGAAAAAGAATTATCATCAACCCCATCTGTATCACAATCTTCTAAATTATAGCTTGTACCAATAGATGGTGCTGTTACTTTTGGTTGATCAAAAAAAGTTGCAGTCCCAGTCCAGTCTAATTTAAAATTACTACTACCAATTGGTCTGTCTATTACAATAAAATACGAATCATTGTCATTAGTAGTCAGCCATTTTACAAAACTATCTCCATCAGGACCAGGGCCTTCACTAGTGTCAGAACTAGATTCGTTCATACCTGTTAAATTATTAGATTGTCCTGACCCAATAGGATTGGTTGTTGAACAACGAATTGCATTTCCAATATTGCCACAATTAACATTAGGACCAAAAACAAAAAAATCAAAATCGATACCAATATCTGTATTAACTGTTCCATCAGATAAAGTTGGTGTTAAAATAAAGCCTAAGGTTCCTCCTTTTTTTATATTTACTTTAAACCATAAGCTATTGTTTTCTTCACTACTACAAGTATTAGAACCAGATAGTTCTTGTGTACCAACACCAGTTGCGTTTAAATCACTAAAATTGCTACTTCCACAAACAATTAGAGCATCTGTACAGTCGTTTTGAGAAAATGATAGAAGCGTTTGAAAAACAAAAAACAGTAAGAGGATTTTTTTCATTATGAATGAATTTTTTATTCGTTTTTATATTTAAGTGAGTTAATTTGCAAAAAAAAAAATCAATATTTTAAAATATCATGCTACTTTCTGTAACAAATAACGAATAATTGCTACATATATTTAAAGTAAATATTCTTTTTTTTCAAAAAAAATAACGAAATTGCTTCACTTAAAAATTGTTCAACTTAAAAACTAAATATATGTCTGATGATTTTGACTTATTAGAAACGAATTCAAACCAAAAAACTGAAAAAGTAGATGTAAACTGGGGTAAAGCTATAGATACAATGAAATCTAAATTGTCTCAAGAAGAAGATCCAGAAAAACGTCAAAAAATACTAAATGCAACTTTAGATGATGTTGTAGATATGGCAGAAAAAGACAGATCTTCTTTGTTAGATGCTATTAAAGATTTAACAGACTATCAAGATGAGGTTGGTATTAAATTCGAAGGATTTTCTGCACTAAATGAAGCTGAGCAAAAAGTAATAGACGATGCTCAAAAAGCATTAGAAAGAGCAAGAATTGAGTTAGAAGATGCAAAAAACAAACCAGATACTTGGTGGAATAATTTATGGGGGAGAAAATCTAGAATTAAAAGAGAGGAAATAGAGTTTGCAGCAGCAGAAAAAACAAGAGCAGGAGCAGATAATAAAGCAAAAGCAATGTTTCAAGAACGAATTGAAAGTGCAGATATTCAAACATTGTTAGGAGAACTTTCTTTTAAATCTCAAGCAGCAGTTACTCGTTTAAAAAACAGAGAAGTAGAGATTAAAGAAGTAGAAGAAAAACTAAAAACGGCTATTGTAGAGGCTTCTAAAAATCATACAAAAGCTTTAGAAAAGAAGAAAGAAGTAGAAGATAAGTTAGAAGAGCAATATGCATTGTTAAAACAAGCACGTCAAGAATTAGACGAAATTGCAGATAAGCAATCTACAGCCTATTCTGAAGCTATTGGTAAAGTTACTGCTATTGAGCAAAAAGTAGAAGAATTAGAAGGATTGAAAAATGCCTATACAACTTTGGCAGCCAGTAAAGATAGTTTTGTACACAAACACAATTTAACAATTAAAGTATTAACTTCTTTACGTTCTAATTTACAGACTCATAGAGCAAAGTTAAAGTCAGATACAGAAGAGAGATTAAAGTATTATGATGGATATATTGTTGCTTTAAAAGCAAGAACAGATCAAGAATTTGCGGCTATTTTAGAGCATTTAGGTGTTAAAACTGACGAACATATAGGAGAAACTTTAGCCTCTATGCATTCTGCAAGTGCAAGAGCACGTCAAGATATGATGGATAATATTCCTGTACATGAAAAAGTAATGACAGGTGTGTATAGTACGTATGCAGAAGCTTTACAAGAAATTCGCGAAAAAGATATCGATATTCAAAAGAATTTTGCAGACAGATATGGTATAGATATGAAAGAAATTTTTGAAGACTATTACAAAGCAGATCCAAATGCGCCTGTAAATAACGATGATGAACCTTCAGAAGCACCAAAAAAAGAGTCTTCTAACGACGATTTGTTATCTTAAAAAAGTTAGCAGTATGCAGTCTTCAGTTAACAGTCAGTTTTTGACATAATGATGATGACTGCCAACTGCCTACTGAAAAACTGCCTACTGAAAATATGATTACAACACCTTTAGATTCTGCAACCTTAAATTCTAAAGAACAATACGTTTTTTATCATAAAATGGTAGATTTTGTATTGAAAGAACTCATTGTAAGTGTACAACAAGAAGGCTTGTGTACACATCAAGAACTATTGATTTTTAAACAATATTCAGATTTACTTTTGTATTCTATAGAAGCCATGCGTATTAAATATATGTATGATGAGGAAGATAATATGAAAGTAGATTTAACGGACTCTGGTTTTCCTAATTATTTAGAATTTAGGTATTTGTACAATGATTTAGAATTGAGAAATCAATATTTAGACAAACTAACAGATACAGAAACGTTAAAAGAAGAATTTTTAGATACACTTTTAAGAAAAAAGCAAGCTGTAAAAAGAAGTAGATTATTTCAAGCTGCCTCAATTGTATATTATAAATCTGTAGAACAGCAATATATTTTTAACAGATTTGTGCAAGGTAAAATTTTAGAAGCTCCAAAAGATGCTTCTTATAAATACCTAACTAGTTGGAGTTTTTACGATGTAAGCCACAACAGACCTTTTATATGTTACATGTATTTTGATTATAAAGGAAAAAATGCGTTAAAAGACAGAGATAAAATCTATCAAGCTTTAAAAGAAAGTGCAGATAGAGAAATGGCTTTAGATACAATGGCTTATAATATAGACCGAAAATTATCAGATATTCAGCCAAAACATATCAAAAGAATCGATTTAGGCCCTTTTCATAATGTATTTGCAAAAGATGAAAATGAAATTACACACGCAATTTTAGGCGGAATTGCAAGAAAGGAAATTCCATTAGAATCGTATGCTTTATCACTTAGAATTGATGAGGTTTTCTCTGGAGAAACATTTACAGAAGGAGGTTTTTTCTCAAAACAAACCATGCAAAAATGGAGTGATGTAATCAAACAAAGATATGTTTTTGCACCACATAGAATCATTCAATTATTGCATAATAGAACTCCTGAGGTTCTACACAAATTGGCTAAAAGTCCAATTGAATTAGCGAGTTTGAAGATTGAAGTGTAATTAGTCAGCAGTCTTCAGTCAGCAGTCTTCAGTTGGCAGTTTTCAGTTGGCAGTTTTCAGTTAGCAAGTTTGTTAGAAATAGAATTTAATTAAAAGGAATAATAATAAAAATAGAGAGAGTAAAATATCAGAGAAACTACCAACTGAAAACTTCTGAATGAAGACTAAAAAGATATGAGTTTTAAAACACTTTTAGCATATAAAAAAGGTTTTGCCTTAGCAATGGAGATTTTTAGATTAGCTAAAACGTTTCCTAAAGAAGAACTTTTTAGTTTAACTTCTCAAATTGTTCGTTCAAGTCGTTCTGTCTGTTCAAATATTTCAGAAGGATATAGAAAAAGACAATATGAAAAGCATTTTAAAAGTAAAATTTCTGATGCTGATAGTGAGAATTCTGAGACACAATTATGGTTAGATTTTGCACTGGCTTGTGAATATATTTCAGAAAAAAAGAAGTTAGAATTACAAACAAAAAGTGAAGAGGTTGGAAAACTTCTTAATTATATGATAAATAATCCTGATAAATTTAGATGAAATAGTTTTCAGTCTGCAGTCCACAGTTTGCAGTCAGTAAATTAGGTTATTAGAAAATAAAAAATTGAAAATAAATAAAAACAATATATAATATGTTGAGTAGAAAGAGTCTAATGATGACTGCCAACTGCCAACTGAAAACTGCTAACTGAAATGAATCACAACTCAACCTTCCCAATAAAACAAAACGAATTAGATGTTCTAAGAGATGAAGCATCAGGATATTTAAAATCCGTTCAATGGGAACAAAGCAATAGAGCTAAAAACAAAGATAAAGACGCCAAAGACGATTCAATTTTACTGTATTTGTCTAGAGCTAATAACGGAAGTAATGTAGAAGTTACCTCAGTTTCTAAAACTATTTTAGCTTTAAAAAAGCGTTTATTGCCAGATTCTATTGCGATTCCTGTGTATTTAAATCAGACTCTGTATGCTGTTCAAGAAGGAATTACTTTAGGCATTTGGATAAAAGATAGTTATTATGATGCCTCAGGTTTATCCAGTTTAAATGAACGCAAATCAGCATTAGACAATTCAGGAAAAAGAGAATATGAAAGCAAATTACAAACAGCAACTGCGTTTCAGTTATTTGCAACTGCATATAAAATTTTACACGATTTAAAACCACATGCATCAGACGATCTATCTGTAATGAAGCAGAAATTTGCAGGGATTCCAGAAGTGTCTTTTACATCACCTTTAAAAGGAATTGCGTGTGCTTTATTTTATTTTGATAAATATTTAGGACATCCAGATATTGTAAAAACAGATAAAGATGTAATCGATTTTACAGTGGTTTATTTTGAAGCTTTTATTGATGAAATTCAGCTTCGAAAAAGCACATTAGAGTACACAGAAACCATTTTAGACAGAACCTATAAATTAGAAAATAGCGATTTTGCAGTTTCTGGCTGGGAAAATGTTTTTTCTGGAACTGCCAAAAGTATTGAGTTTAATAAAATTCAGTTTGAGCAAATTGTAGGTAATAAAGACGCAAAACACTTTGCACGCAGGTTAACAGAACGTATGTTGAGTTACGATTTTGATGCAAAGAAAAATCCGTTTCAAGAATTAGGAGGATTCATGCCCGTTTTTATGGGTTATGGAATTCCAGGAACAGGAAAAAGTATGTTAATTGCAGCAATTGCAACACGTTTAAAAGAACATTCAGACAATTTAGACATTCCATTTTTGTTTCATCCAATGCCAGATACGTTGATTTCTACTTTTCAAGGAGGTTCAGCAGAAAAAATGGTAGAATGGATGAAACCAATGCAAGATCCAACAAAATTGATTTTTGCACCTATTGACGACGCAGAAAATAATTTACAAGAAAGAACTGCACAAGGAGTTTCAGCAGGTGTAAAAGAAGTAATTGGAGTGTTTTTACGATACACAGAAGGTGCTTATGCTGTAAATTATGGAAATTCATCCATAGGTTTATTTACAAATCTACCAGAAATGTTAGACAAAGCAGTGATTTCTCGTGTACAAGGAAGATTTAAAATTGATGGAGCAAGAACAGAACACGACTTTTTAGACCAAGATTATATTTGGTGGAAAAAGTTCGAAAAAACAATGCCAGATTTTGTGAATATGCAAAATCCTTCTAATTATGAGTTTTTAAAAGACCAAGGATTGGCAAAAAGCATGGGAGATATTTTAAGTGCTGTAGAAAAACCATCAGAAGAAAGAGTTTTAGAAGCTTATGACAGAGCAGAAAAAAATCATAAATCTAACGAACATTTATTCTTTGCGAGTTTATACAAAGAAATTCAGCAAATTTTTCCATTCTTTTCCTCAAGAGATGTGCGTAATATTCAATCTGCAATTTCTTTACGATTAACTGATTTTGATTTGGAACCAGATTGGTTTGAAAACCCTGAAACATATTTCAAGAAAAATTATGAAACCAAGTTTAATATGTTGCAAGAATTAATGAAAAGTAACATGAAAGGTTTGGATTTTTCTGAAATTAGAAGACAAGAAGTAGTTCGTTATTTAGACAATGTTGCCACAATTGCAGATACCGATTTTAAGCGTAAAGTAGATGCAAGAGTAAATCAATTAAATATAGATTTAGAAGCGAGAAAAACATTTGGAGGTGACAGATAAGAAAATTAAAAACGTAACCTCAAAAGTACTTTCCAATATTTGGGCAAAGTTAGAGCAAGTCAGTTTCGATTTTACGTTTAAAAACGGAAAAACAGAACGCTTAACCCACGAAGTCTATGGAAAAGCAGATGGAGTTGCAGTTTTGCTCTATAATCCATCAACCCAAAAAGTAGTTTTATCTAAACAGTTTAGAATACCTATGTTTGTTGCTGGTGTAAAAAACGGTTTTTCAATAGAAGTTTGCGGAGGTTCAATAGATAAAAATGAATCGCCAGAAACAAGTGTCATTAGAGAAACTAGAGAAGAAATTGGTTATCATATTTCTGAATTGGAAAAAGTAAGTACAGTTTTTTTATCACCAGGATTAATGAGAGAACAAGTACATTTATATGTCGCAAAATATTCATCAGCAGATAAAATAGAAAATGGAGGAGGCTTAGCAGAAGAAAGCGAAGAAATTACGGTTTTAGAAATGTCGTTTTCAGAAGCATTAAACATGATAGAAAATCAAGAAATTATAGATGCAAGAACCATAATGTTGTTGTATCATTTAAAAGTGAAAAAATTGCTGAATTAGAATGTTAGAAGAGTTTGATAATTATTATGCAAAATTTGAGAAAGCAAGTATTGGTAGAAGAATTATGTCTTTTTTTATTGATTATTTTATTTTTTATTTATCATTAGTATTTATAAATTTTTTATTTAATAATCAAGAAGTAAGTTTTACATCAATAAGTTTGGAAGGTATACCAGCATTAATCTCCTTTTGTATTGGTTTTTTGCTTTGGCCAATTAGTGAGGGATTATTTGGACAAACTATTGGTAAACGATTTATGGATATTAAGGTTGTTTCAAAAAATGTTTCAGAAATAAACATGGGACAAGCATTTATAAGGTTTTTTGTAGGCTTTGTTGATTGTATGTTTGTTATTGGGATAATTATTGCTGCAATAAATAAGAATAATCAAAGAATTGGAGATGCAGCAGCTGGCACTTTTGTTATAAAAAGTAAATACAATGGATAAACTAAAACAAGCCAATTTATACAGAAACGAAATCATTCCCATTAGTGGGAAATTGGTAGATCGTTATAATAAATGTTTATTAAAGTTGGGTTTTACAGAAACGAAACTCGAAAAATTTACGATTGACGGAGCTGGCTGGAGTCCAGAAATTGCAGCAGAAAAAAAAGAACAATTTTATTTAAACAATGGTGAAGCAAACACACATGCAATTATAATTACCCCAAAGCAAAAAGGAGTTCCTGTTTACAATCCTTTTCATTCTTTTGATAAAGACTTAATCAAAACAGTGTTTAAAAAGCACGAAAAGACAATTAAAGACATTACAAGAGATTCTGCAATTTGTATAGATTTTGATCAAAAAATTGATGTTTTTTACGAACCTTTAGATATTTTAAGATACAAAGATGTAGTTGTTAAATTTCATTTGATAGATGATTTTAGAAAAGCAAAAAAAGAACAATTAAAATTGATTGAAAATTTTAAATCGAATAACAATTTTATAGATGAAGAAATACATCAAAAATTATTAGCATCTGCAAAAAAATATGGAGATTTAAGAGAAAGAAATCTATTGTTAGAAGACATTGTTTATACTACAGATTCTTTTTATACAAAAGCTTTTGGAGGTATTTATTTATTAAGAGACTTAGCTACACCAATATTAATTTTCGAAAAAGAAGAAACGTATAAAGAGGCTATAAATGATACTACTTATGATGTGTTAATGTATCATATTTCACATTCAGAAATGATAGAAAAATTAAGGAGCTATAATGTTATTGAGTTAGAGTTAGAAGAAGAAAACACCAAAAAAAGATATCATAGAATTCAGAAATTTATATTTTCATCCTATTTAAAAGAAACCAGACATCCAATAAAAGAAATTTTACAAGATGCTATTCTATTTAAAAGCTATTTAAACAAAATTGATATTTCATCAAGAAAAAAAGTGATGAATTTAGAACGTTTTTTAGAGAAACAGAAAATCTCTAAATCAGTAAAGCCCAAAGAAGTTTTAGAAGGAGAAATCTATGTTGCCTTGCACAAACCACATTCCTCTTTAAAACCCAATCATCAAGATTTAATTTGGAGTTTGTTAGTAAATATTGTGCCAAAAGATGTTTTATTTTTATATTGGTATGATAAAGAACAGTTTTATGAAATATTTAAAACTTTAGAAGAATCTACTCAAGATTGGGTAATAGAAACAATTTGTAATAATTTTTAGAAAAAACAGACTCATTTATAAAGAAATTCAATCAAAAACCATGACACTTGAACTCATTATATTTATCGCATCAATTTTATTAGGAGTAATTATTTATTGGAGAGAATCTTGCACAAATAAAGTGTATCGATTTTTTAATAAATTAATGAATTCCAAAGAATTACAAATGAAACCAACAGATAAAAAAGGTTTTATTTACGAGCAAAGTTTTCTTTTAAGATTGGTTTTTATTACTGCTTTCTTTTTAATTGGAATTTTAATCACACGTTTTCTAATTCCTATAGATTTAGCAACAATATCGTTATTTGCCTCTATGATTTTTGGGACATTAGTAGGTACTTATTTAGCTGGATTAATTTTTAAGTCATCAGAAATTATTGAAGAGCAATCTGGTTCTTTAGAAGAAAAGTTTAATGATGTATTAGAAAAAGGAAAAGATTTTATAGAAGATATAAAAACAAAAGAACCTGTAGCTATTGAGAAGGCTCAAGAAGAAATTGAAAAACCCAAAGAGCAAGAAAAAAGTGCAAGAGAACGTTTAAAAGATAAAGGGCTTTTGAAATAGAATGGGTTTAGATATATCTCACATAAAAGCTACTTTAGATAAACCTCAAACAAGTAACCCTATGGAAATTAGTGGTAAATCTGAAGAAATTTTTGATGGATATGATGTCCCATTTACATTTTTTGAAAAATATTTTCAAGAAATAGATTGCGCAAATATTTTAAAGTCAACAATTCTAGTTAGTAAAGAAGAATATCTGAATTATGCTATAGATTGGTTCAAGGATTTAGATTATGAAGTTATCTTTAATCCTAATAAGTTTAAATATTTAGATAAATTAAATCAAGAGAAACTAAAATTATATTCATACTCAACAGATAAATGGGAAGTAATTGAACAATATGAAATTTTAAAAAAAGTTGGTTTTTATGAAATTGAAGTTGGTTATCAACGAAAGGGAATGAATGAGGATTTTTATAAATATTTTTATCAAGATAATAAATGGGAATTTGTAAACAATGAAGAGTTTGAATTAGCATATAATTGTTTAGAATTTGATAAAGAAGTAGATTTTTTGCAAAAAAAACAGAACTTCAAAGAAAACTTTTTAGATAACTATGAGTTTGGTTGTAGTTCTCTCTCATTAAGTTATTAATAAAATAAAAACACAGTAACCCACGCTGCAAGTTTCCTCCCTTTGGGAGGATTAAGGTGGGCTTTAATATGTTAAAAAATTATTGGAATAAAGGAGCAAAACAGAAAAAAATAACCATCATTTTAAGTATAATAATCATTGCATTGTTATTCTTTTTAAGAGATGATTATCAACCAGCATTGTTATTTATTAGAAAATTTATTTTCATCATTTTATTATGTTTTGCCATTCTTTACTTCGGATTAAGAAGTTTCAGAAAATCAGCAAGTACAGGAAAAAGAATTGGTATTTTAATTTTCTTAGCTGCTTTTTTCGGAATCTTATACTATGTAGGATGGAATCTAAAATTCTACGATTACATGAAAACCTACAACGTTTTTAACGATTTAAATAAAATCGAAATTGTAGAATTGCCATTAACCCAAAACGAAAGAATTCAACCATTAAGAAACATCTTTTCAATGGCAAACGAATCTGTAGGAGAAACCAAAGACGTTTCTTTGCCACATTTGGTAAGAGTAGATGGCAACAATCAATGGACAATGGCAATTCAGCCTACAGAAAAATATGTTTGGCAAGGAATTAAAGACAATACAGAAGAGGTTTTTTCTGTATCCAGTACAACACCATTTCCACGTTTTTCGAGCGAAAATCGAATTCCAGTTACCTTTTCTATTGGCGAGTCTTTGAAATTTAGTAGAAACACCTACAATGCTGTTGTTCAGCGTTTAAATCCTTGGATGTTGTTCAATTACGAACCCAGTGATACTTATTATATGAAAAATGATAAAGGAGCTTGGGTACAAGTGGTGAGTTTGATAAAGTGGAAAGGTTTCTTTTTTCCATATCCAACTTTTGGAGGAGTTATGATTGTAGAAAATGGAGAGCATAATTGGAAAGATTATTTAGAGAGAATCACCATTGGAAAAGGAACCTATATTTCTCCAGAAGAAATGAAAAATTACGAATATTTAACCAAACAAAATACGTTGGCAGAAAAAGTATCTCGTTTGCAAGCAGAAAGTTTAAAGTTTTTAGCAGGTTTTTCAGATCCATTGCCTTGGAACATGAAAACCGCTGTAAAAATTCCAGATTTACCAGACGATCAAAACCAACAACCTTTTGTAACCGATTTCGATTTTTCTGACACTAAAATTGGAGCCTATTCTGGTTTATATCATTGGTTTGGTTTAGAGCCAGTTGGCGATGAAAGAACCAGTTTAACCTTTAGCGTTTTTATTCCTGCAGATGGTACAGATAAATTGTATTATTACGATCATGCTGCAAAAAAAGAAGGCTATGCAGGAGTTTCTGCAATGCCTTTAAAAGTCATTGAATCTAAAAAAGAATACGATTGGTCTGTAAATAAACCTGTAGAATTTAGACCTTATATTAAAGATATTGCAGGCAGAAAACGTATGTTTTTCTTAAGTACCATTTCTGCAATCAAAAAAGAAAATGCACAATTTGATGGTTCTGCAACACCAGATTTAGCATTAATTGATAGCGAATATAGAGATGTAGTTTGGATAGATGCTAAAAGACCAAGTACTTGGAACGAAGAAGTGTATAAACAACTCAATGAAGCTTGGAGAGCTAGCGAAAATCAGAACATTTATTTCGAAAAAGAGAAAAGTATTTTAGAAACCAATCGTCAGATTTTAGATTCTATCAAATTGATTTCTAAACAAGTAAAAGATAGCAAAGAAATTCAACGATTGCAAAAGCAAATAGATTCTATTAAAATGAATCAGTAGATTTTTAACAGATTTGTCACCTTGAGCGCAGTCGAAAGGTCTTTTTATTCGTAGCTATTTCCTGCTTTCACTACTCGCTTTTTTTATGCTCAATTTAGTTCAGCATCTGTAAATATCAGATAAAAAACTTCTTTATCGATAAAAGGAATTTCGTTTTCATTAGGCATAAAAAAGAGCTCAAACAAATCGTTTCAAATGCGAAGCATTCAACGACTCAAAAAAATATTAAAGTGGAGTTAATCAGGGCTAGACTTGTTTGCTTGCTTTTAGAGTTGAAGGAAATTAAAAAGTAATCACTTGTATTAGTAATTAACTAAATATGGTTGTTGTCTAGATTATTTTATTACATTATGTTTAATTCAGCATCCAATGCTTCTTGTCTTTTTCTTCTTGCTCCTAAATCGGAAGATGCTCTTAAATTAAGGGTGTACTGCACTACACTTTCACTTGTCTCTGCTATTTCGCCTTCTTCTTTTTCAACTCTTACTAATTTGTTTATTTTATCTGCAAACTCCATAAGTTCTTTTCCAACAGTTTCTCTTTTAGCGTCTGACATAGGCATTAACTCAGTATACTTACTGAATAAAACAAAAAGCGTGTAAAAGTCAGTTTTTTTTGACCATCTTGTATTTCCAATTTGAGGTAATACTTTAATAATTTCTCTTAAAACCTTGTCAAATTTATCTTGCAATTCAAATTTTTCAGGAAATTCTTCTTCGTATAATTCATAATATTTGTCAAGGGTTTGTTTTTTATTTTGAACTCCGTGTAAAACAGCAATTGACAATTCACTAATGAATTCAACATCTTTCATCCTTTTAATATCAGTTGCTGTGAATACATCAATTTTTTGCCATAACTCGTGGGTAGCTAACTTATTCATTAGTTTGATAAATTGCCCCCAATATGTAGCTTGTCTTAGTTCTTGAGGATTTAAAACTACATTGTTTCTATTTAGTCTTTGAAAAATTTCTCGAAGTTCTAAATCGGATATTTCTGGAAGCATTCGGACTACGAATTGATATCCGTATAACTTTTTCTTTTGATTAGCATTCAAATCATCAAATGATAATCCACCTAATGAAGGGCTGTCTCTTCCATCAATTTCAAAATCACCGTGAATATATTCAAGACAAGATGTGATTCGTTGTTGTCCATCAACTACAATGTATTGTTTACTACCATTTTCTTGAATTAAATCTTGCATATATAGTTCAGGAATAGGAAATCCATTGAGTATACTATCAATTAAAAAACTTTTTTGCTTATTTGTCCAAACCAAATTTCTTTGAAAAGGAGGTCTCATTTCTAATTGGTCTAATTCATCAGCTTGTTTAAACCAAGAAATATCTCTGTGCGTTGTTTGTAAAAAATCTGCCATTATTTTGTTATGATTATGTCCTTAAGTTTTCCTATTCCTTCAGATTGATATTCTCTTAAGGATTCAAAGTCTTTATATATTCTAAAATTTATATCTCTATCTTTAGTAGGTTCTATTTTTCTCATCTCATCTATTGCTAACATCCAAGTTTTACCAAATGGTAAAATTTGTATTATTTTATCAGTAGCAATAGTTCCCCAATAAATTAATCTTTCTCTGTGGTCTCGAATTGCTTCTTTTTCTTTCCATTTAAGTTTATGTCTTTTCGGCCCTAAATTTCTCAAATGATGCCAAGATACGTCAAAGTAGTGACTTGAAATAATTGCTACGTCAATATCGGAATTACCATCGAATTTTCTAAAATTCTTTTCTGGATTTAGACTAATTCCTACTGCAGAACTACCGGTAAAAGTAATTGCTTTTCCATCAACACCAATTAGATTACCTAATCTTTCTTTCCAATCTATGTAGAGTTCAAAATCATTATTAAAAATATAAGGAACTCTTTCTAATATCCATTTAGAACTTATATAATTTGGGTGATAATCAATTATTTCTTTAGTCAGTTCTTCTTTCAAAAGATTAGTTTTTCAGTGTTGTACATAACGTTATCAAGTTTAAGCAACGTTTTAAAAACGTATTTAGCTAATTTAGCCTTTTTTAACAAGAAAACAGCACGTAAAACTACCCTTTTTAATAAAAATCAATTTAAATATATTTCCAAGGATTTATTTTCCTTGGTAAATAAAATTATTTGTTGTAAATTTGTCTAGAATTTAAAATCAACTAAGATGAAAACAACTAAAATTATTTATTACATCTCAACAGGATTGTTAACATTATTAATGCTTTTTTCAGCAGGAATGTATTTTTTCAATCATGAAGAAGTCGCAACAATGTTTACCAATTTTGGGTATCCAACTTATATTATTTATCCTTATGCCATTGCAAAGCTATTAGGCTTAGCTGCAATTTGGTTCATTGGTAATAAAATATTAAAAGAGTGGGCGTATGCTGGCTTTTTCTTCGCATTTATTTTAGCCTTTTTTGCACACGTTATGATAGGAGATGGAGAACAATGGGGAGCTTTATTCGCAATGATTTTATTAATTGTATCTTATGTAACAGGCAAAAAAATAAGCAATGGCTAAAACCAACAAAGCAGCAATAGTTTTATCAAACAGAAACTATTTGGCAGAAGCAAAAGCAAGAAATCATTTTTTAACCATAGATGAGCCAGTTGCTTCTGGAGGTGATGATAATGGACCAACTCCAGTAGAGTATTTACTCACAGCAGTTGGAGGTTGTGTCTCAATCACTTTAAGAATGTATGCAGAGAGAAAAGGTTGGGAAGTTGGTAAAATAACTGTAAATGTTTCTCAAAAAGAAGAAGAGACATCAGAAGGAATTAAAAAGAGTTTGGTAGAAGAAATTTCTTTTGAAAACGAAATTACAGAAGATCAAAAAACAAAATTATTAGAAATAGCAGGAAAATGTCCTGTTGCAAAAATGATAAAAGGAGAAACTGTTATAGAAAGTAGTATTCAGTAAGTCAGTATGCAGTTGGCAGAAATCAGTCAGCAGTTTCCAGTCGCAGTTTGCTGTTTGTTAGTTCGAGTGATTTTGAGATTATCGAAATCAAAATACATTTTGATTAAAGATACCTAACGTAGCTAAAAAAAAATTGTATCGAGAACAAATAAAAAAAACAAAATAATATGAAAAAAATACTAGCATTTGCAGGGAGCACAAGCTCTACATCCATCAATAAAAAATTGGCAACTTATGCAGCAAAAAAGTTAGAAAAAACGGCTTTTGATGTGATAGATTTAAGAGATTTTAAAGTGCCAATATATAGTGAGGATAAAGAAAAAGAAAATGGTTTGCCAAAAGATGCCCAAAAATTTTCAGCTTTATTTGATAATTATGATGGCTTTATTTTATCATTAGCAGAGCACAATGGTTCTTATGCAGCAGCTTTTAAAAACTTATTCGATTGGAGTTCTAGAGTAGAAGGTAACGTTTTCAGAGATAAACCATTGTTATTAATGGCAACTTCGCCTGGAGGAAGAGGAGGAGCCTCTGTTTTAGAAGCAGGTACATCAAAATTTTCTAGAATGGGTGGCAAACCATTGGTAAGTTTTTCTTTACCAAGTTTTGGAGACAATTTTAAAGACGATAAAATAATTGACAAAGAATTATCTAAAGAATTAAAAGAAAAAGTAATTGAATTTGAAAATGCTGTAAATCAATAAAAAATGAAGATAGTTTTATACGGAAAACAAGGTCACGCATACACTGTTGCTTTTAAGAATTTTTTAAACTCAACAGATGTTCCTTACATCTATAAAGATATTTCTAAAGATGCTGATGCCAGAGAACATAGCAAAGAATTGTATGGAGGTATTGCAAAGTTTCCAACTCTATTTGTTGATGACAATGTGTATTTAACGCCAACAACAGAAGAGTTTAACAAAATAATGCAAGATTTAAAATTGAGAGCGTAAGAAGATAGAAGTTGGAAGATGAAAGTTTGAAGTTGGGAGAAGATACTTCTAGAAAAACTTCGAAATAAGAAGGGAATAAAATTGAAATAGTAAATTAGTTAATAAATGATAAAGAATGTCAAGCTGAGCCTGTCAAAGCTTTTTATTTTTGAACACTGAACACTGAACACTGAACACTGAACACCGAACACTGAATACTGAATACTGAATACTAAATAATGGGAGACATTTCAAAAGACATAAAATCAAAATTTGTGAGTAATAAAGTCAAAGCTTTAATCAATATCAAATACACCTCTAATTGGTTAAATAGCAAAGAAAATGAGTTTTTTAAACCTTATGGAATATCACCACAACAATACAATATCCTAAGAATTTTAAGAGGAGCAAAAGAAAGAACTAAGGTGCAAATTGTAAAAGACAGAATGATAGAAAGAGCACCAAATGCAACACGTTTAATGGATAAATTGTGTGATAAAAGCTTAATTGCGAGAGAACGTTGTGAACATGATAGAAGAGTAGTTTATGTAAAAATTACAAATCAAGGTTTAGAGCTTTTGTCAACTATAGATGATAATAAAAATTTAGCATTTTTAGAAAATTTAACAGATGAAGAAGCAGAAACATTAAGCAACTTGTTAGATAAAATAAGATAAAAATTGTCATTCTGGAATTGTTTCAGAGTCTCATTGGAAATAGAACCGTATTTTTTTATTAAAATATTTTCCAAGGAAAATAAATCAAAAACAAATAATGATGAATTTCAGATATATACGATTAAAAATTCCAAGCATTATTTTGATTTATAAATAATCGTCATTCTGAACTTGTTTCAGAATCACACATAACTAAAATAAGCTTAATAATTGCTATTCCTATAATATCAGGAATATAAAAATCAAAAAAATGAAAACATATAAAACCATACAACATAAAGTTACAAGTTCGTTAGTAAATATGGGTCCAATTAGATTGCGTCAACCTTTACCAACACAAGGCATAGAAAATGTAGATCCTTTTTTATTATTACATCATTATGGACCTTATGCAATTTCAGAATTTAACAATCCTTTTGATTTGGGTCCACATCCACACAGAGGTTTTGAGCCCATAACATTACTTTTTAAAGGAGAACAATTGCATAGAGATTCTCTAGGAAATGAAATGGTGGTAAAAGCAGGTGGAGTTCAGTGGACAACTGCTGGACGTGGAATTATTCACGCAGAAGCACCAACTAAAGCCTTTGTAAAAAAAGGTGGCGATTTAGAGGGAATTCAGCTATGGTTAAATTTACCAGCAAAAGATAAAATGATTTCTCCTAATTATCAACATTTAGAAGATGCCCAAATCCCAAAGATTTTTTCTGAGGATAAAAAAGTGCAACTAAATGTCATTGCAGGGAATCAGAAAGAAGTAAAAGGAAATATTAGTACACAAACTTCAGTAAATGTATTTACAGCAAAAGCTGATGAAAATGGGAGCATAGAAATTGAGATTCCAGAAAACCATCAATCTTTACTCTATTTGTTAGAAGGCGAAATCATTGTAAATGATGCTGAGAATTTAAAAAAAGGCGAAAATCAAATGGTCACTTTCAATCAAGATGGAAATACTATAAAATTTGAAGCAGTACAAAAAAGTACTTTGTTGATTTTATCAGGAGAACCCATCAATGAAAAAGTAACCCAATATGGTCCTTATGTAATGAACACGCAGACAGAAATTTTAGAAGCAATGCGTGATTATCAAGCAGGAAAAATGGGGTATTTGTATTAATATGATATAAAATGTCATTTCGAGCGCAGTCGAGAAATCTTAAAACCTTTCGATAACTTCGTAAGCTACTTACAATTAAAATATATTTTAATTTTAGTAATGCTCAAGATGACCATAAAAAACAATAAAATAATGAAAAAAACAATTCACAAAGCAGATACAAGAGGACATGCAAATCACGGATGGTTAAAATCACATCATACCTTCAGTTTTGCAGGATATCAAAATCCAGAAAGAATGAATTTTGGCATGTTACGTGTTTTAAATGACGATGTTGTACAGCCAAAAATGGGCTTTGGTACACATCCTCATAGAAATATGGAAATCATTTCTATACCCATTTCAGGAGCCTTATCTCACAAAGATTCTATGGATAATAAACGCGCTATAGAAGTAGGAGAAGTGCAAGTAATGAGTGCAGGAACAGGTTTAACACATTCAGAGTTTAACGATTCTAAAACAGATGAAGTTAATTTTTTACAACTTTGGATTATTCCAGAGCAACAAGAAGTAGCACCTTATTACAATCAAAAGTTTTTTGAAGAAGAAGGAAGGAAAAACAAGTTTCAAACCTTAGTTTCTCCAAGAACAAATCAGGTTGAAGGTTCTTTACCTATAAATCAACAAGGTTATATTGCTATGATAGATTTAGATGCAGGAATTGATACTGAATACGAATTAAAAAACGGAGCTTATTTTTTTTTAATAGATGGTGAAGTTGAAGTTGCTGATGAAATCTTGTACAAAAGAGATGCTATAGGTATATCTGAGGCTGATAAAGTTAGCGTTAAAGCAAAATCTAAAAGTAAGTTACTAGTAATTGATGTGCCAATTGATTAGCAGTTAATTACCTATTAAAAGTAAATTAACAATAAAAAAGTATTTTTTTTAAAGAAAATACTTTTTTTGTCTTTGTATTAAAAAAAAATATACATTTGCTTAACTTATTTTAAGCAAAATTGTTAAGTTTTTCTTATTTCGGAAATAACTTTCCTTTGGAGAATGAAAGTTATACAGCATTTTGGAAATGCAACGAAAAAATTAAGGTGTCTCCATTTTCCTTTCTAAAAGAAGTGCAGCGTATTTCTAAGTTGCACGTTGTTTATTTACAAATATTACAGTGATAATCATCTCTTTTTAAGAGTTATATTTTCTTTTCTAAAACTTTTTCAGTTTTAGTTTAGCATCATTTATCCTATAATTATTTTAAAATAAAGTGAACACAAAATACATAGATTTAATCGAGCAAACGTTCGATTTTCCTCAAGAGGAATTTAAAACAGAAAACAATAAATTGTTTTGGCATGGTGTAAATTTAATGGAATTAGCAGCAAAATATGGTGCTCCATTAAAATTTACATACCTACCAAAAATATCCGAAAACATCAATAAAGCAAAAGGATGGTTTCAAAATAGTATAGAAAAACACAATTATAAAGGCAAATACTTTTATAGTTATTGTACAAAAAGTTCTCATTTTAAGCACATTTTAAATGAAGCTTTAAAAAATGATATTCATATAGAAACTTCTTCTGCTTTTGATATCGATATTGTAAACAATCTGAAGAAAGAAGGAAAAATAAAAGACACCACTTTCGTGATTTGTAACGGATTTAAACGCGATCAGTACATCAAAAATATTGGATATTTAATCAATTCAGGACATAAAAATTGCATTCCAATCATAGATAATTATGAGGAGTTAAATTTATTGATGGATGAAACTGACAAAAAACTAAATGTAGGCATTAGAATTGCTTCTGAAGAAGAACCAAAATTCGAATTTTACACATCTAGATTAGGAATTGGTTATAAAAATATCGTTACTTTTTATGAGCGTGAAATAGCTAAAAACCCTCAAGTTGATTTAAAAATGTTGCACTTTTTCATCAACACAGGTATCAAAGACAATGCCTATTATTGGAATGAGTTGATGAAATGTTTAACAGTGTACATCAACCTAAAAAAAGTATGTCCAAATTTAGATAGCTTAAATATTGGAGGTGGTTTTCCGATTAAAAATTCATTAGGTTTTGAGTACGATTATCAATATATGATTGATGAAATTATCAATCAAATAAAACAGGCTTGTGATGAAGCAAATGTAGAAGTACCTCATATTTTTACGGAGTTTGGAAGTTTTACAGTAGGCGAATCTGGAGCAGCAATTTACGAGGTTTTGTATCAAAAAAAACAAAATGATAGAGAACGTTGGAATATGATAAACTCATCATTTATTACCACTTTACCAGATTCTTGGGCAATTAATAAACGTTTTATAATGCTCCCAATAAATAAATGGAATAGACAATATGAACGTGTTTTGTTAGGTGGTTTAACCTGTGATAGTGATGATTATTACAACTCAGAACAACATGTAAACGGAATTTACTTACCTGTTTATGAGAAAGATAAACCCTTGTATATTGGTTTTTTTAATATTGGTGCTTATCAAGAATCTATAGGTGGTTTTGGTGGTTTGCAACATTGTTTAATTCCACATCCAAAACATTTAATTATTGATAGAGATAAAGATGGAAATATCATCACTAAAATATTTAAAGAGCAACAAAAAAGTAGCGAATTATTATCCATTTTAGGCTATGGAGAAACTAATAAAACAACAAAAAAAGAAGAAAAAATAATTAAACAAGAAGTGTTTTAACACATCAACTTATAAAATGAATACAAAAAAAACTTATGCAGGAATTCCACAAGAATTTGGAAACCTATCAACATCAAAAATAGTAATTATTCCTGTTCCTTACGATGGAACAAGTACATGGCAAAAAGGAGCAGACAAAGGGCCACAAGCATTCTTAGAGGCTTCAGAAAACATGGAATTGTATGACATAGAAACCGATTCTGAAGTATATAAAGAAGGTGTTTTTTTAGCTGAAGCTGTAACAGAAAATGCATCACCAGAAGCGATGGTAGCAGCTGTGCATCAAGAAACTAAAAAATATATTAATAGAAATAAGTTTGTAACTGTTTTTGGAGGAGAGCATTCAGTTTCAATTGGTACAATTAGGGCATTTAATGAGTGTTTTAACAATTTAACTGTATTGCATATAGATGCGCATGCAGATTTAAGAAAAGAATATCAGGGTTCTTCTTGTAACCATGCTTGTGCTGTATATGAAGCCAATGAACAAACCAATTTGGTACAAGTAGGCATTAGAAGTATGGATATTTCTGAAAAAAGAACAATGAATCCAGACAAAGTATTTTTTGCTCATGATATGGCTGTTAATGAAGATTGGATGGATGATGTTTTGGATCAGCTTACAGGTAATGTTTTTATTACGTTTGATTTGGATGCTTTAGATCCTTCTATAATGCCAAGTACTGGAACTCCAGAACCTGGAGGATTATTTTATTACGAAACCTTAGAGTTCTTGAAAAAAGTTTTTACAGAACGCAATGTAGTTGGATTTGATATGGTTGAATTATGCCCAAATCCTACTGAAAAATCATCAAATTTTTTAGCAGCAAAATTGTTCTACAAAATGTTAAGCTATAAATTTATTTCTGATATGGAAGATGAAGAAGATTATGAGACTAATGATGGAAATTCGTTTAGCAAATTATCTAAGTTTAAAAATGATGACGACGATTTCTAATTCTTAAATTAATGAAAATGGAAACAAAAGTCGTTGCTTATCATTTAGAAAGGCAACTAAATTTAAAAAAGTTTAGAGAAGAATGTACCTATCCATTAGCAAAAAGAGAACACTCTTTTTTATTATATAAGATACATACAGATTCGTTTATTTATTTGAAAGATTATGGAAGCATTGTTTTTTTAAATTGTGATGAAAGCATAAAAAAGGAAGTATTTAAAAAGAATATTTTAGATAATTACGATGAAAAAAGATTACCTAAAGAAGAGTTTACAATCGTTAAAGGAAATCTGTTAGAAGTAGATTTTGGCAAAATACAAATACCAGAATTAACCATAGATATTGCACATATAATAATGCTAAATCTTGCTCAATCTGTTGCTTTAACAAACTATGTAAATAGAACTTCAATTTTGCATGATAGTACTTTACAATATGTAAAACAACTTGAAGAAAAAGGGAGTATTAAGCTTTCAAAAAAAGATATGCGGATTTTTATAGGTAAAACAATGAACCTTAAAAATAGTATTTTAGAAAACTTATTTATTTTTGATTCTTCTGATTTAGCTTGGTCTAAAGAGCATTTATCAAAATTAGATTATCAGTTAAAAGATGAATTAGATATTTTAAAACGCCATCAAGGATTACAATTTAGTATCAATGTAATTAAAGAAAATTTAGATTTATTTCAAGGAATTTTACAACATAAATATAGTAGTATGTTAGAGTGGATTATTATTATTCTAATCCTTTTTGAAGTAATACAAGTATTTATTTAAAAAACATATAATGAACAAAGCAATTACAAATTTTATAGAAAAATATTTTCTGCATTTTAACGCAGCTTCATTGGTTGATGCTGCTAAAGGATATGAAACTCAATTAGAACAAGGTTCTAAAATGTTAGTTTCTTTAGCAGGAGCAATGAGTACAGCAGAAATAGGAAAGATTTTTGCAGAAATGATTCGTCAAGAAAAAGTACATATTATTTCTTGTACAGGTGCAAATTTAGAAGAAGATATAATGAATTTAGTAGCACATTCTCACTACAAACGCGTGCCAAATTATAGAGATTTAACACCTCAAGATGAATGGGATTTGTTACTAAAAGGGGTAAATAGAGTTACAGATACTTGCATACCAGAAGACGAAGCTTTTAGAAGATTGCAAAAGCATATTTTTAAAATTTGGAAAGATGCAGAAGAAAATGAAGAACGTTTTTTTCCACATGAATTTATGTACAAATTATTATTATCAGGTGTTTTAGAAGAATATTATGAGATAGGTTTAAAAGATTCTTGGATGTATGCTGCCGCTCAAAAAAACTTACCAATGGTTGTTCCTGGTTGGGAAGATTCAACAATGGGTAACATTTTTGCGTCCTATGTTTTAAAAGGAGAATTAAAATCAACGACTATAAAATCTGGAATTGAATACATGACTCTCTTAGCAGATTGGTACACAGACAATTCTAAAAATGGAATAGGATTCTTTCAAATTGGAGGAGGTATTGCTGGTGATTTTCCAATTTGTGTGGTGCCAATGTTATATCAAGATATGGAAAGAGAAGAAACTCCTTTTTGGAGCTATTTCTGTCAAATTTCAGATTCAACTACTAGCTATGGTTCGTATTCTGGAGCAGTACCAAATGAAAAAATTACTTGGGGAAAACTAGATATTAACACCCCTAAATTTATCATAGAAAGTGATGCAACCATTGTTGCACCTCTTATTTTCGCTTATTTATTAGAAATGTAACAAATTTGTCATTTCGAGCGCAGTCGAGAAATCTTTGATTTAAATTCGGAATTTTAATTAGATATTTCAACTGTACTTAAAGTGGTATAAAAAATATTTAAAAAATGAAAAGAGTAATCGTAGAATACGCAAAACTGACAAAAGACATATTAGATATGTTAATTGACAAATATCCAGATGGTTATGATTATGAAGACATCATTTCCTTTAAAAATGCCAAAGGCGACACTGTAAAAGCTGTTGAAGTAAAAACAGAAGATACATGTTATTTAGTGAAAATAAGTGATCGTTTAGAAAATGCAATGGAAGAATATGCAGAAGATGAAGAGTTTTTTGAAGATAATGACGATTTTGATGTAAATGATATGGATGATAAAGTATAGTTTCTAAATTTACAATAATTATATCTAAAGTACTTTTTTATTCCATAAAATACAACAGATAATCATATAAGTTCTGACGCATAAAACATGTCAGAACTTTTTTTATGTAATAAACTTGTATTAAAATTTGACTGCTAAAAATAACTTAATGATTTTGGAAAAAATTGTATCTTGCAAAGTATTATGCATGCATAATAAATTTAGAAAACTTTCTTGTGATAAAATTACAAGATTCCAAATTAAATAGTTATTCCCTTAAAAGAGGAAATCAAATTCCATATTTATGAAATACAAACACATTTTTGAGCCCTTAGATTTAGGTTTTACAACGTTAAAAAACAGAATTTTAATGGGGTCTATGCATACAGGTTTAGAAGAAGAAAAAAATGGAATAGATAAAATTGCAGCCTATTATGCAGAACGCGCAAAAGGTGGAGTAGGATTGATTGTTACTGGAGGAATATCACCAAACATACAAGGTTGGACAGCGCCATTTTCTGCAAGAATGTCTACAAAAAAACACGCAAAACATCATCAAAAAATAACAGAAGCTGTACATAAAGAAGGTGGTAAAATTTGCATGCAAATTTTACATGCAGGTAGGTATGGTTACCATCCTTTTAATGTAGCACCTTCAAAAATTAAAGCTCCAATCAATAGGTTTACACCTTTTAAATTAAAAGAATCAGGAATTAAAAGAACCATTAACGATTTTGTAAACTCTGCAAAATTATCAAAATTGGCAGGTTATGATGGTGTAGAAATTATGGGTTCAGAAGGTTATTTAATCAATCAGTTTATAGCAAAAAGAACCAACAAAAGAACTGATAAATGGGGAGGAGATTATGAAAACAGAATGCGTTTACCTATTGAATTGGTAAAACAAACAAGAGAAGCTGTAGGTAAAGAATTTATCATTATTTACAGATTATCGATGTTAGATTTGGTAGAAAATGGAAGTTCTTGGGAAGAAGTGGTTCAATTAGGTAAAGAAATAGAAAAAGCAGGAGCAACCATTATCAATACAGGTATTGGTTGGCATGAAGCAAGAATACCAACTATTGCAACCTCTGTTCCAAGAGCAGCATTTACGTGGGTTACCAAAAAAATGAAAGAAGAAATTAAGATTCCTTTGGTTACTTCTAATAGAATAAATATGCCAGAAACTGCAGAAAAAGTGTTGGCAGAAGGTGATGCAGATATGATTTCTATGGCACGTCCTTTTTTAGCAGATCCAGAATGGGTAAATAAAGCTAAAGCTGATAAAAGTGATGAAATTAATACCTGTATTGGTTGTAATCAAGCATGTTTAGACCATGTTTTTCAGCAGAAAGTAGCCAGTTGTTTGGTAAATCCAAGAGCTTGTCACGAAACAGAATTGAATTACAACCCAACTTCAACTAAGAAAAAAGTAGCAGTTATTGGTGCAGGTCCTGCAGGATTAGCAGCAGCTACAATTTCTGCTGAAAGAGGGCATATTGTTACATTGTTTGATGTAGCTTCAGAAATTGGTGGGCAATTTAATATGGCAAAACAAATTCCTGGTAAAGAGGAATTTTATGAAACCATCAGATATTTTAACAAACAAATTGAATTGCATAATGTAACTGTTAAATTAAATACTAGAGTTACTATTAATGATTTGAAAGAGTCAGATTTTGATGAAATTGTTGTGGCAACAGGCATCAAACCTAGAGAGTTAAAAATTGAAGGTATCAATCATCCAAAAGTATTGAGTTATATTGATGTTTTAAAACACAAAAAACCAGTTGGAAAAAGAGTGGCAGTTATAGGAGCAGGAGGAATTGGGTTTGATGTTTCAGAATATTTATCTCATGAAGGCGAATCTACATCACAAAATATAGATGCTTGGTTAAAAGAATGGGGAATAGATAAATCTATGGAAGCTAGAAGTGGAATTGAAGGTGTAAAACCAGAATTTCATCCATCACCAAGAGAAATTTTTATGTTTAAAAGAAGTAAAGGTAAATTTGGTGGAAATCTCGGAAAAACGACAGGTTGGATTCACAGATCTACTCTTAAAAAGAAAAAAGTACAATTTATAGGCGAAGTTTCTTATAATAAAATTGATGATCAAGGGTTGCATTATACTCAAAATGAAGAGCAAAAAATTTTAGACGTAGATAATGTAATTATTTGTGCTGGTCAAACTCCATTTAAAGAACTATATCAACCTTTATTAGATTTAGGTAAAAGCGTTCACGTTATTGGTGGCGCAGATTTTGCAAGTGAATTAGATGCAAAAAGAGCAATAAATCAAGGCGCAAGATTAGCTGCTAAATTGTAGAAAATCTCCTTATTTTTTCTCATATTTGCCTTTCTAACTAACTAATTACGAATTTATGGGAATGAATAAAAACACAGTGCTTGCATGGGCAACGTTTATAATGATTTTAGTAGGATTAGGTTTAATTGCTTTAGGCGCATTTAGGTACGATGATGTTGCTGGTTGGGGATTTGCAGCTGTTGGTTTTGGTTTCTTTGCCATTGCTTGGGTTTTTAATGCCTTAAAAGGAAGAGTATAAAGTCTACCATTTTCTGTAGCAGTTTACAAATAAAAAGATAAAAATATAAAAATTAAGAAATGTCAGACGATAAGAAGGTCATCTTTTCGATGAATAAGGTTTCTAAAACCTATCAATCAACAGGAAAACAAGTTTTAAAAGATATTTATTTAAGCTTTTTTTACGGAGCAAAAATTGGAATTCTTGGTTTAAATGGATCAGGAAAATCTACTTTATTAAAAATTATTGCAGGTGTAGAAAAGAATTTTCAAGGAGATGTTACTTTTTCTCCTGGTTATAAAGTTGGCTATTTAGAACAAGAACCGCAATTAGATCCAGAAAAAACAGTTTTAGAAGTTGTAAAGGAAGGTGTTGCAGAAACAGTTGCCATTTTAGATGAATACAACAAAATCAATGATATGTTTGGTTTGGAAGAAGTGTATTCTGATGCTGATAAGATGGAAAAACTAATGAACCAACAAGCAGAATTACAAGATAAAATTGATGCTGCTAATGCTTGGGAATTAGACACCAAATTAGAAATTGCTATGGATGCTTTGCGTACACCAGATTCTGATAAAAAAATTGGTGTGCTTTCTGGAGGAGAAAAAAGACGAGTTGCATTATGTAGATTGTTATTACAAGAACCAGAAATTTTATTGTTAGATGAACCAACAAACCATTTAGATGCAGAGTCTGTACATTGGTTAGAGCATCATTTAGCACAATATAAAGGTACTGTAATTGCAGTTACTCATGATAGGTACTTTTTAGATAATGTTGCTGGTTGGATTCTTGAGTTAGATAGAGGAGAAGGGATTCCTTGGAAAGGAAATTACTCTTCTTGGTTAGATCAAAAATCTCAGAGAATGGCGCAAGAAAGTAAAACTGCTTCCAAACGTCAGAAAACATTAGAACGAGAATTAGAATGGGTTCGTCAAGGAGCAAAAGGCCGTCAAACAAAGCAAAAAGCACGTTTGAAAAACTATGACAAATTAATGAGTCAAGACCAAAAACAGGTTGATGAAAAATTAGAAATATATATACCTAATGGGCCACGTTTGGGAACTAATGTTATAGAAGCTTCTGGAGTTTCTAAAGCTTATGGAGACAAATTATTATATGAAAATTTAGAGTTTAATTTGCCACAAGCAGGAATTGTAGGTATAATTGGACCAAATGGAGCAGGAAAAACCACCATTTTTAAAATGATTATGGGCGAAGAAACTCCAGATGCAGGTAATTTTAATGTGGGTGAAACTGCAAAAATCGCTTATGTAGATCAGGCACATTCAGATATCAATCCTGATAAAACCATTTGGGAAAATTTTTCTGATGGTCAAGATTTAGTAATGATGGGAGGAAAACAAGTAAACTCTCGTGCGTATTTAAGTCGTTTTAATTTCTCTGGAAGTGAGCAGAATAAAAAAGTTTCTACTTTATCTGGTGGAGAAAGAAATAGATTGCATTTAGCAATGACTTTAAAAGAAGAAGGAAATGTACTTTTATTAGATGAGCCAACCAACGATTTAGATGTAAACACTTTACGAGCTTTAGAAGAAGGTTTGGAAAATTTTGCGGGTTGTGCAGTAGTAATTAGTCACGATAGATGGTTTTTAGACAGAATATGTACACATATTTTAGCTTTTGAAGGAGACTCTCAAGTATATTTCTTTGAAGGTTCTTTCTCTGATTACGAAGAAAATAAGAAGAAACGTTTAGGTGGAGATTTAATGCCAAAACGTATTAAATATAAAAAGTTGATTAGATAAAGTTTATTGATTTTTTTCAATTTATTAAAAGCAGCTAAAGAAATTTAGTTGCTTTTTTTAATTTTGAATCGTTTTTTCTTCCTCATTAAAAATATATTTGTTTATTATATATTCTGTAATTGGATCTAATTCTTTTAAAGTTTCTGGATGAATTCCTCTGTGATTAAAATATTCTAGTTTTCCTGTTGCAGATTTTCCATACCAAATTAAAGGATCTCCTTTTCTAAAAAATTGTGTGTCACTATCTATTTCCACTTTTTTAAATTCATCGATATCAATTTTATAGATGGTATTATCAATAGCATTATTATTTTTACAAGAAGAAGTTATAAAATAATTTTCTTGCCAAGTAATACAGCTTTTTTTAGTATGATTGTAGATAAAATAAGACAAAGGAAAAAGAGCTAAAATTGAAATAATAATAAGTTTATTTTTATACTTTCTGTTGGAGTTTTCTTTAGACAATTTCTTTGAACTTACTTCTTTTTTCGGAATGATAATTTCTTCTCTAAGTTTATTATTTGTTAAAGGTGCTTGCTGTTTTTTACAAGAATTCTCAAAATCAGAATAATCTTCAAAACCCAAATATTTAGCAATTAAATTTTTTAATTCATTGTTGGGTTCTCCAGCTTTATTTTTTCTGTTTTCTACGTATTTATTATAATAATTTGTAAGAGTTTTTGTGGAAACAATATTTATCTTATGATATTTTTCCTCCAAAATTTTATCAATAAAAAAATTAAAACAACCATATTTTTTTATGCTATCATTTTCTTTTTCTGTTTTTAATTTTTCAAATAAATCAGTAAATAATTTTCTTAACATAGCTATTTTGTTGGTTTTCCAAAGTTAGAAATAATTTAGAAAAAAATTTCCAAACCACTTAGAAAATCATTTCTATTTCTTTTCCAATCATTTTCTAATCAAAACATTCATTCTCATTGGATATTTGTAGAAGAATTAGTTCTCTATAAAAAACGAAAAGAGAATTACTTCTAAAAACAAGAATTAAATAGTGGCTTTATTTTAACTGGGAAAACAATTTAAAAAAGCTATTTCATTCTACAACTTCCCGCAAAAGAGGCGCGCGACTCTTTTAAATTTTAATGTGTTGCTGGCAACAAAAAAGCTGAATTCTAAAATTCGGACAGCAACACTTTTGTCTAATTTTTAAAAGAATAAATCATGAAAAAAGTATTTTTAGTATTCGCAATTTTACTTGCAAACGGAGTTTTTACATCTTGTACAGATTTAGAAGATGAAACTACAAAAATGGAAATTTTAGCTACTGATGGAGAAGATGAATATTTACCAGATGATGATGATGATGTTACAGATAATTCAAATGAAGGAAATTAATTTTTTTTGATTTTTTTAATTTAGTATTTTAGAGGAATGAAATTGAAACTTTTATTCCTCTTTTTTATTTATACTATTATAAGTCTTTCTTTTTTGTCATTTCAAAAAATAAATAATGAAATTACTTTTGATAGTATTTATAAAACGGTTAGCTTTTTTAGTAAACAAAAAGACAATAGGAAAGCTTTATTCTATTCTAGAAAATTATTAAAAAAAGGGTTAGAAAATGATAATTATAAACAACAAGCAAAATCCTATTACAAAATTGCAGAATTTAACAGAAAATTAAATTTTAAAGACAGTGCTTTTTATTATTACAATAAATCGAAACAATTATACTTTTTAAACAAAGATAGTGTTCAGGTTGGAAGATGTTTGTCAAATATTACAATCATAGAATCTTTTTTTGGAGATTATAACAATAGTGATATTTCTGCAATTAAAGGTTTAATGTTTTTAAATGGTAAAAGAGTGAAAACAATAATTTCTCTGTACAATACTTTAGCTATAAATTCAAAAAAACAACACCTTTATGAAGAATCATTATATTATCACAAGAAAATTTTATCATATAATTTATTAAAAAGACAAGAAATTGCAATCAAAAATAATCTAGCAAATGTTTATAAAGAATTAAATAACTACCCTAAATCAATTTCAATTTTAAAAGAGCTATTACAAGATTCAATTAAAAGCAAAAAAACAAAAGCAAGAATTATCGATAATTTGGCACATATAAAATGGTTGCAAAATTCAAAAAATAATGTGTTAAATGATTTATTATTAGCTGAATCAATCCGAAGAAAAGAAAACGATAATTATGGATTAATAGCAAGTTACAGTCATTTATCAGATTACTTTAAAGAAATAAACAAATCTAAATCACTTTTTTATGCAGAAAAAATGTATAAAACAGCTAAAAAAGAAAATGCTTCCAATGGCTTGTTAGAAGCTATAGATAAAATTGTTCAATTAGAATCACCAGAAAAATCTATTATATACTATCAAGAAAGTATTCATTTAAGAGATAGTTTACAAAAAGAAAATACCCAAAGACAATACAAATTTGTTAAAATTAAATACAATTACGAAGAAGAAGAAAAGCAAAAACTAAAGTTTGAGGCTTTAGCAACAAAAAATCAATTAATTGCAGAACAGGAAAAAAACCAAAAGAAAAACATAATCATCTTCGCAATATTGTTAATTGCTGGCTTAGTATTTTTAGGATACAGAAGAAAGCAACAAAACAAAAAAAGAATTTTACAAGAGAAATACAAAACAGAAACAAAAATTGCAAAAAGATTGCATGACGAATTAGGCAATGGCATTTACAATGCAATTACAAAAGTGCTAAACCCTAAATTTGAAACCGAAGAAATTGTACAAGATTTAGACAAATTATATTTACAAACTCGTGCAATTTCACATGAAAATGATTCTGTAGAAACAGGTGCAGATTTCGAAAATTATTTTAGAGAATTGGTGGCAAGTTATAATTCTAATGCTTGTAAAATTAGCCTAAAAGGTCTATCGTCTTTACAATTAAGTTTGTTATCTATAGAAAAACAAGTGGTTATTTACAGAGTTTTTAATGAGTTGTTTGTAAACATGAAAAAACATAGCAAAGCAACATTGGTAGTTATTTCTTGCAAAAAAGTAGGCAATAAATTAGAAATGATTTACAAAGATAATGGTGTTGGGTTTAGAGAAAATATGTTTGTTATTAAAAATGGACTCAAAAATATGGAAACCCGTATTAATTCCATTCAAGGAACTCTTAATTTTGATGCTCAAGCTAACAATGGTTTTAAAGCAATCATTCGTTTTAAAAAATAAGTATGTTTCAAAAAGTGTTAATTGCAGAAGATTTTGATATTATAAATAGCGGACTAAAAGCTACTTTACAAAAAATGCAGATACCTAAAATTACTCATATTTCTTATTGCGATGAAGCTTTTTTAAAACTGAAAAAAGCAAAATTAGAAGGAAATCCGTTCGATTTATTAATAACAGACTTGTCATTTGTAGAAGACCATCACAAACAAAACATTCCTTCTGGTGAGGCTTTAATAGAAAACATAAGAGAAGAATTTCCTAATTTAAAAATTATTGTTTTTTCTGTGGAAGACAAGCCATTTCGCATTCAGCATTTATATAACAATTTAAAAATTGATGCTTATGTTTGGAAAAATAGAAACGGACAAAAAGAATTGGAAAAAGCGATTCAACAAATTTATGCAAATGGAAGTTTCTATATTTCAGAAGATTTAAGAGAAGCCATTCACCCTAAAAAAGCGATTGAAATTACGGAATATGATATTCATATTATAGAACATCTTTCCAAAGGAATTTTACAAGATAATCTACCTGAACTATTTGTAAAGAAGCAAATAAAACCATCAAGTAAAAGTTCTATAGAAAAAAGATTAAAATTTTTAAAAGAACATTTTAATGCGAAAAACCCAACACATTTAGTGTCTATTGCTAAAGATTTTGGGTTGGTTTAAAGGTAATTTTAACACCAATTTTGTTAGACTACGGATTTCCGTAGTTTTTTTTTGTTTAATAGAATTAGTTTTGACTTAAGTTAAAAAATACAAAATGAAGAAATTTATATTCTTAATAATTATCATTTTTTCTTTAAATGTTTTCTCTCAAAATGTTAAAAAAAAATCTGAAAAGGTAAAAACTAAAATGGAAGCCTTTTCATCAAAAACAGGTTTAATAACAAAATCTATAGATTTTAATTTAGATAAATTAGAAACTAGGTATTCAGTTGCAAAAACAAGAATTAGAAAAATAAGTAGTGGTAATATTGAAAGTTATTTTTATCAAATTGAAAAAACAAAAAAATATGGAAATTCAACTGCATCAATAGAATATTCTGATCTTTTAGAAATAATTAAAGCATTAAGTAAATTGGAGTTAGAAGTAGAAAAAGATTTAAAAGATGAACCAGATTATATGGAGAATAGATTTATTTCTGAAGATGGTTTTCAGCTAGGTTATTTTATTAGTAAAAACAAAGTGACTTGGTATTTAAAATTAGAAAAGTATGGTTCTAAAAACACTTTATTTATTAAAGATTTAGGAAAATTGAAAATAGCATTTCAAAAAGCTAAAAACAAAATTGAAGAAATAAAAAATATATAACTATGGAAAATTTATTTGCTTTATTAGTTTTAATAAGTCTTATATTACTAGTAATTGGTTTCTTTTCTCCAAAAATAAGTCTTTTTTGGTATAAGAATAATCAACCTAATAGAAAAAAATCTGCATTGGTTTACGGAGCATTATTAATTGGTTTTTTTGTTTTATTTGGAATTACAGCAGATTCTATAAATCCTAATATTGAAACTTCAAAATTATCAAAAGAAAAAAATAAAGAGGTAAAAAAACATAAAGAAGTAGTATTTTCCAAATCTCAATTAGATTCTATAGAAAAAGCTAAAAAATTAGCAAACTATAAAAAAAGAAAATCTCAAACAGTTTCAGCAAAATATTTAACAGGTTCTTACATTGAAAATGAAGTTAGTGCAGATGAGAATTTTAAAGGTAAAAGTTTTTATGTTTATGGTAAAGTAACAGATATAAAAAAAGATTTTTTTGGAGATGTTTATGTAACATTAAAAGGTAGTGAAATGTTTAGAGAAGTACAATGTTTTTTTGATGATAAAAAATTAGCAGCTAAACTAAAAAAAGGGATGTACATAACTTTTTATGGAAAATGTGATGGGCTTATGATAAATGTTCTAATGAAAGAATGTAAACTAGTTGAAAATTTAAATAGTTTAAAATAATTACTGGAATAAAAGAAAAAGTAGTTTTATAAAACCTTGCGAATTTTCGTAAGGTTTTGTTTTAAAAAATAGTATTTTAGAATCGCCTATGAAAAGTTACATTTTACTCTTTTTTATTCTTTTAAGTTATAAATCGATTTCTCAAAACGTTTACAAAACACCATCAGGAAAAAAATATCATTTATCTTCTTGTAGAATGGTAGAAAATGTTTCCAAAAAAATGTTAGGAAAAGCAGATATTTCTAAAGATAGATTAACTCCGTGTAAAATTTGTAAGCCACCAAAAATAAAAGATTTAGTAAATACGTATAACTTCACTAACAAAGCAGTTGGCAAATCTACATCTGTTAGGTGTAAAGGAATCACTAAAAAAGGAACAAGATGTAAACATCGTACAAAAATTGCGAATGGATATTGTTATCAGCATACAAATCAAGATAAAAAAGAGAATCATAAAAAGCCAGCTTCTTCAAAATCTGAAATATCACTTTGTGGAGCAAAAACAAAGTCTGGTAAAACTTGCAAACGTAAAGTAAAAGGTGGTGGTTTTTGTTATCAGCATAAATAACTTCAAATAGTTTGTAAATAAAAAATGTGTTAATACTTCTTTTTTAGAAATATCAACACATTCTAATAATAGTAAAGTTAATTATTTTACAGATGGTAGTTCTTTAGCAACACTATCTTCACTGAAATTTTGTGACGTTTGAATGTTTTCACCATTTTTTCCAAACATAATTGCTCCAGATGGGTTTTCTCCTTTTGCATCTAAATCTAAAATAACTCTATATATAGTAATTTCAACAAGAGCTACACTATTATCATTATTTGCATTTACACTAAAACTAGTAGGTTTCATATCTGACATAAAGTCTAATGAACCTGCAATACCTAATGGGTGTAACGTAATATTTACTTCACTTCCATTTATGGAGTGTAGTGTTGCAAGTCCCATATTTTTTTCAAAATCCCAGTTTACGCTAAACTTACAAGATGGGTTTTCTAAAACAGTTTTTCCTTTTAATGTTTGGCTTAATACCAAACTAAATTGATTTGATTTCATAATATTAATGTATTTAGTTTTTGGTTAAATTATTTATATAAAACTATACAAGTTTGTTAACCTATTTTAGAGTAGAAATACTCAATTTATTATTTAAGTATTAATAATTAATTCAATACACTGTTTTTTAGAACCTATAGATTTGAAGGTAATTCAATTTTATTTTATGCTTTACGGATTTCCGTAAGCTTTTGTTTTTTAAGTAGTTTACTTTTGGATAAATATTAATTTAAACTAAAACTATGGCAGTAAAACATACACCAACACAAGAAGTACACAAAGGATATAAAGGAGGGACTACTGGTTGTGGTTTTGATACAACAGAACATTCGGATCATTGGGTTAGTACTAATAATAAAATCACTTGCGATAAAAATGGCTGTAAAAATTAAATTAACATGAAAATCTCACTAAATATCTTTTGCTTATTAGCTTTTTTGGTTAGTGTTAGTTCATTTTCTCAAGAAACTAAAAAGAAAGAATTAATAGCTTCTTGCTGTACTGAATTAGGAAGATGTACAGGTTCTAGTTATTGTACAGCTTGTAAAAACTGTTCTGATTGTAAACATTGTTCAAAAAATGGAGGTTCTTGTGGAGTTTGTAGTTCAGGAAACAGAAAAGTTTACAGAAATAATTACTCTAAAAAGAAATCTGTTAGTATAAGTAAAATAGAAAATAAATTTAAAATAGGAAATATTATAAATGTTTCTATTGAAACTTTAAATTTAAGAAAAGAGCCAAATAGTAAGTCTAAAATTTTAGAACGCTTAAAAAAGCATACATCTCTTGTTTATCTTGATAGAAAAAAAAACTGGATAAAAGTTAGGGTTAAAAAATCTGGATTGGTTGGTTATGTTTATGGCAAATACCTCTATTAGTTATGGGTTTCAGATTTCAAAAAAGAATCAAACTAGGCAAAGGTTTAGGGTTGAATATCAGCAAATCAGGTATTTCTTCTAGTTATAGAACTAAAAAAGGAACAATTGGTTCAAAAGGGTTTTCAGTAAGAACAGGAATTCCTGGTTTAACTTATAGAAAGACGTTTTCCAAATCCTCTAAAAGTGGTTGTTTAGGCTTTTTTTTGATGCTTATAGCTACCGTTTTTACAATATTTCTAATAAAAAAATAATATGAGTTACAGAAGAGGTTATTACAAAAAAGACGGAACATATGTACAAGGTCATTTTGTTTCTAAAAAAAATAAAAATTCTAATAAACCTAGAAGACAAAATAATTTAGGTTGCTTTTTAACTGTATGTATATTTTTTGTTACAACAATTTTGTTTACCTCTTGTGAGGAAACAGAAAATAGTTGTGAGAAGAAAAAGTGTTCAGATTTTAAAACTCAATCTCAAGCACAAGCCTATTTTAATAGCAACAGAAACTGTCACAGAAATTTAGATATTGATGATGACAATATTCCTTGTGAAAACTTACCAGATTAAATTATGAATGAAATAACAATTGAATTAAAAAGTCATTTTTTAAGATTATATCAAATGGCATTTTCTGATGATAATTTCGATACTCTTGAATTACAAATGCTTTATAAATTTGCAGAAGAAAGAGGTGTTTCTAAAGAAGAGTTAGAAAAAATATTACTACAACCCTCTCATAACACCTCAATTCCAGAAAAATTTGAAGAAAAAATTGAGTATTTGTACGATTTGGCAATTATGATTTGGGCAGACAATATTGTTACAGAAGACGAGATAAATACTTTAAAAAAGTATTGCTTAAAATTTGGTTTTCTAAAGGAAAACATTGTTGAACTAGCTGATTTTCTTTTAGAAAAAGCAAAAGAGAAAATATCTAAAGTAGATTTAATCAAACAAATTAATCAGTTATGAATTCTTTAAAAAATATTTTTGCATTAAAAAAAGAACTTCCAGTAGAGCATATAGATGAAAAAGAAGAAGATTTTAAGAAAGAAAAATTCACCTTTTTCGAAAGTGGTTATGGCTCTTCTAAGGCTTCAAGTGGAAATCCAGTTGTTTATAAGGCCTGTTTGAACGATGTTTATATGGATTATAAAGGAAAATGTAGAGATAATATTAACCTTCAAAACGAATTAAAGAAACCATATAAAGAAGAAAAAGGAAAAGTTGAAATAGAACTTAAAAAAAGGAATACTGCAACATCTATTATAGAAGAATCTATTCATAATGAAGAGAAAAAAATCATAGAGTATAGAAATGATATTGTAGAGGTTAAAAATATACCAGAGAAATTTGGTTTAGATATTGACAAGAAACCAAAAGCTCAGTTTTATTTAGGGGTAATTGTTTTAATCCCAATTACTTTTTATTTATTAGTTTTTTATATTTCAGCGTCTTATTCAGCATTTTTTAAAAGCTTTGAATCTGATGAACTTACAGCAGCAATTTTTGATGGAAAAGCATTAACGAAAGCAATAGGAGATGGATGGTTGGAAGCAGTTTTTGTGGCTACAATTCCTTTTGCATTTATGGGATTAGGTTATTTAGTGCATATGTTTCAAAAGCATAAAAGTTGGACTTCTATCTTAAAAATTGGTATGCTATTTTTAGTAACTTTTATTTTTGATGCAATTTTAGCTTATCAAATCGAAATGAAAATTTATAATATAGAAAAAACACCAGATTCTCCAGAGTTTGATTTAAGCATAGCCTTTAATAGTGTAGAATTTTGGGGAATTATCTTTGCAGGTTTTGTAGTTTATATTATATGGGGGTTAGTATTCGATTTTATTATGAAAGAATATGATAATTTAGATAAAATAAAGAGTTTTATAAGAACAAGGAAAGAAGATATTAAAAATTCAGAAATAAATATAGAAGGGTTAATATCTAAATTAAACCCAATAAAAGAAGAAATTTCTGGATTGGAAGGAAAAATAAGTGATTTGCAAAGAACGATAGATGGCTTTATTTTTTCTGATAAACATTATTTAACCTATCATGCAGAGTATGTTAAAGGGTGGTATTCTTCTATAACAGACCATTTGCCACTAAAAAGAGCTGATGATGTTTTAGCAAAATGTGTAGAAGTTGAAAAGCAACATTTAGCAGATCATTCTATAGATGATAATAATTCTGAAGGAATTTTATATAAGTTGATAAACTAATTTGTTATGAGAAATCTAATTTTAGTACTTCTTATCATATTAGGAATTTCTTGTAAAAAGGATAAAATTAAAGATGAAGTTCTTGAGGAGTCTGAATATGAAATAGTAAAATTATTAGGAGAAAAATCTAATTTAAATATTAGTATTCTTTTAGATTTATCTGATAGAATAAACCCCAAATTGCATCCAAATAATACTATGGACTTTTACAAAAGAGATATTGGATATATTAAATCCATTGCACAAACTTTTGAAATTCATGTAAGGAATAAGAAAACAAGAAGAATAAATGATAAAATTCAACTTTTTATTGATCCAGAGCCAGAAGAAAAAGAGCTTAATAAGAAAATTAAAGATTTAAAAATCAATTTTACAAGAAGTAATGCAAAAAGAAACTTAATTTTACAAACTTCTAAGAAATATGAAAAAATAACAGAATCTATTTACGAGTCAGCAATTAAAGATAATAGTTATATTGGTTCTGATATTTGGCGTTTTTTTAAAAATAAAGTAGAAGATTATTGTGTTGAAGATGGATATAGAAATATATTAGTTATTCTAACAGATGGTTATATGTATCATAAAAACTCGACGAAAAGAAATGGAAATAGAAGTAGTTATTTAACTCATAATTTTATTAAAAATAATAGAATTTCGAATGTAGATATATCTAAAAAAGACTTTGGCTATATTTCTAATGTTAAAGATTTAAGTAATTTAGAGATTTTAGTTTTGGGTATAAATCCTTATAAAGGAAATTTAAATGACGAAGAGATTATTCATAGTTATTTTAAAAAATGGTTTAAAGAAATGAATGTAAAGAAATTTGATACAAAAAATACGGATTTGCCTTCAAATACAGAAAAAATAATAAGAAGGTTTATATTTGAAAATAAATAAGTTGTTCAATGAAAAACCTACCCATAATTTTATTAATAATTTTATTAATAATTTTTATAACCACAGCCTTCCAAACTAAGAAAACAGATGTTTTTATTTGTATGACTAAATCAAGTAAAACTTATCACTTAAAAAAGGATTGTAGAGGTTTAAAAAAATGTAAATCAAAAATTAAAAAAATTACCAAGAAAAAAGCAGAAAATGTAGGAAGAAAAATGTGTAAAATAGAAGTAAAGAAATAGTTTTTCTAATTTCACGAAAATAAAAAGCCCAATTTCTGTTAAGGAATTGGGCTTTTAACTTCTACTTTTTCTATCACAACTAATTCGTAATTAGTAATAACGTTTTCTTTCAAAAAATGATAATACAAACATATAAAACTACTTTGAAAATAAAATAGGTATAAATACCTGTTTTGTTATTTTATATGTTAAAAATGGTTTTATAATTATGCTTCTTGTGGTGTTGTTAAAATAATTTGTACAGTTCCACCTCTTTGAGAACGTTGAACATTACATATTCTTTCTGTTTGTGCTGGTCCTTGTGGTAAAGTTGGGCAAGGAGGAGCACCTACTAACTGAATACAATCTGTACAATTTACTGGATACACACCAGGATTTCCGCTATTTTGTTTTAAAGCTTTGTTATAAATGGTATCTATAGGTATTTTATTTGAACCATAATTCCAGCCTAAATCATTATCAACTTTCATCATTATATAACAGTTTACACCATTTACACAACTAATGTCGAAAGCTTCAAAGCAAGGTGTGTTTGGGTTTAATGTAAATTCTGCAATGTTTGTCCCATATTTTCCATTGTTAAAATCGGCTCCTTCAACAGGACATCTTGGTTCTATATAAAACCCTATGTTTCCACTAAAACAAGCTCCTTTAGAGTCAAATACTTTAGTTTCTCCAGATGCTAATGTAAATTTACCTCTTAGATTGCTTACTTTTTTAAGAAAAGGAAAATCACTTACTTTAGCAGGACTAGGACAGCACTTATTAGCAGTGTTTTCTGCAGCAAAAGTAGCAAAGACTTCAACTGCATCTTTAGTGTCATTCTTTACTGATAATTTTGTGTAATCTTTAGTAGTCATAATATATTGTTTTAGTTAATGGTTATATATTAACAATTTTACGAATACTTATTAGTTGCTGTTAGAGTATAACTACTTGTTTTTTAATTTGGTTGTTTAGAACAAGAATATATTTGTTTGTACTAAAAATATTTTTAATGCCTTTTTTCAAAGATAAAATTAATATTATAATTACCATCAGAAACTGTTGCCTTTAGTTGGGCTTTTTCTTTGTAGTAGATAATTTTTTTTGGAAATTCATTTTTTGAGTTTTCACAAACGAAAGAAGTATCTGTTTGAGAAGTAAATTGGAACAAAGTTGGTTTTTCATTTACTCCTTCAACTTTTAAAAATAAAGAGTCATTTTTAGTTATAATACTTAGTATTTCTTTAAATACAGTGTCCTTATTTTTAAGTGTATATCCTAAGCCTTTATAATTACTTTTCCAGCTTTCGTAAGTTATTGTTTCTTTTTTATTGTTTACACGAATCCAATCTCCAATTAAAAAAGAGGGTTTATTAATATTACTTATTTTACTTTTGCAAGAATATATAAAAGTAATAGTTAAAATTAAAAGTATTTTTTTCATACTGTATTTATATAATTGTGGAATAATAAATCTTCATGGGTTTTTATTAATTTATTCCAACCGTCTTTTATCAAATAGATTTCGTCAGAAATTTGTAATATATGCTCATACAAATGATCAGTAATTATAAAAATTTTATGTTCTTTTTCTTCGATTATTAAATTTCTTAATTTTTTAATATATAAAGGTGCAATATGAGAAAAAGGTTCATCAAGTAAAATAATTTTTGCATCAGATTTTATGATAAGATAAGATTCTATTACTCTTCTTTCACCACCAGAGATTTCTGTAAATCGGTTATGTTTTAACTTTTCAAAACTTGGAAAATCTTTCAAAAATAAATCTAAAGAAATATTAAAATATGTAAACCCTTTTTTTAAAGAAAAAGAATTTGGAATAAAGTGAAATTGTGGCAAATAATTAATATATCCCTTTGTGTAAAGTGGTTTTATAATTGGTTTTTTATCAATTCTAATCAATTTATTATTAGGTGTTAATTCGCCAAAAATAATTCGTAATAAAGAAGTTTTTCCAGAGCCATTAGCACCTAAAAGGCCTGTAATATTTCCTTTTTCCGCCTTTAAGTAAATCGCTTTTAAAATTTGCTTTTTTCCAAAATTCAACTCAATATTTTCTATTTCTAATACATTCATTAATTAAAAGTATAAAGTAATGTTAGTACAAATAAATTTATGAAAAAAGTATATAGGTAAAGATGTAATTCACTGACTCCAAAATTAAAATAGAAATAAAGAAACTGGTTTTTCCTATCATTTATATAATGTTGAAAAAACCAAACCCCTAAAGAAGCAATTAATAAACTTAAAAAAACTAAAGGATATATATGAAAACTTAAGAGTATATATACCCCAAAAATAAAAGGAATAAAAAAGGTTTTTTTATAAAAAAGTAAGTAAAATTTTAACTTTTTCATTTTATATCATTGTTTTATTTCAAATATAGTTAAATGAAAATTAAAAACTTTTGTGATAAAATTGTAAATTCGCATTCCAAGAAAAGTCAATAAATGTTAGATAAATTAAGAATTGTTAAGCAACGTTATGATGAGGTTTCTGATTTAATTATTCAACCAGAAATTATTATGGATCAGAAGCGTTATGCGCAATTAATGAAAGAATACAAAGATTTAGGTGATGTTGTAAAAAAGGGTGATGAATATCAAACCTTAACAAACAATATAGAAGAGGCTAAAGAAATTATTGCTGATGGTTCTGATGCAGAAATGGTAGAAATGGCCAAAATGCAAATGGATGAAGCCAATACTAGAATACCTGAATTAGAAGATGAAATCAAGTTTTTATTAATACCAAAAGATCCAGAAGACTCTAAAAACGCAGTAGTAGAATTACGTGCAGGAACTGGTGGAGACGAAGCCAGTATTTTTGCAGGAGATTTGTTTAGAATGTATACCAAATATTGCGAAAGCAAAGGTTGGAAAGTTTCTACAGTAGATTATTCTGAAGGTACCAATGGGGGGTTTAAAGAAATTCAGTTCGAAGTAAATGGAGACGATGTTTATGGTATTTTAAAGTTTGAAGCTGGTGTACATCGTGTACAGAGAGTACCACAAACAGAAACCCAAGGTCGTGTACATACTTCTGCAGCAACTTGTATGGTTTTTCCTGAAGCAGAAGAGTTTGATGTAGAGATAAATCCAAAAGATGTAAGAATCGATTTTTTCTGTTCTTCTGGTCCAGGAGGTCAATCTGTAAACACAACCTATTCTGCTGTACGTTTAACACACATTCCAACTGGTTTGGTGGCTCAATGTCAAGATCAGAAATCTCAGCATAAAAATAAAGAAAAAGCTTTTAAAGTACTGCGTTCTCGTTTGTATGATATGGAGTTGGCTAAGAAAAATGCAGAAGACGCATTAAAACGTGGTTCTATGGTTTCTTCTGGAGATAGAAGTGCAAAGATTAGAACTTATAATTATGCTCAAGGTAGAGTTACAGATCATAGAATTGGTTTGTCTTTATATGATTTACCAAATATTATGAATGGTGATATTCAGAAAATTATTGATGAATTAATGCTTGCTGAAAATACAGAAAAGCTAAAAGAATTAGGAGACGGAATTTAGTTTTCTTTTAATTATAACAAAAAAGGCTGTCTGAAAAGTTAATTTATCTGTCATTTTGAGTGAAGTCGAAAAATCTACGTAATTGATTTTGAGCAAATAAGATTTCTCCATTACAGTCGAAATGACAAATTTTAATACTTTTCAGACAGCCGCTTTTGTTTGCGTTAGTTTTTAAATGATATGAATTAATGGCAACTATAATACAATTGTATCTTTGATTAAAGAAATAAAGATTATGATTGCTACAAAAATTTTGGGACTCACTGCTGCACTGAGTAAAAGCAAAAAATTAAAAATTGCGTTGCTTTTAACAGAGGTAGCTTTATTAGCTATCGCTTTTAAAAAAGACAAAGAGTTAAAGAAAAAGCAAACAAAATTGCTTGATGAAGAAAAAACAAACAACTAGTTATAATCTTGCTGTGATTAAAGAAATAAATTGCTAACAAAAAGAGTGAGAATTCTAGCTTTGATTTTAGAAAAAAATTAGTTTTTATTTAAAACTAAAAAAGAAAAAAGCAACTTAAGTTTTAATTAATTTAAGTTGCTTTTTCATTTATACTTTTTTGATAAGATTTAATTTAAAACATAAAAAAAAGCGATTAAAGTTTAGGGGAACCAGTTAATCGCTTTTTAGTGTTAAACAAATATTTAAGAAACTTTAAATCTCTTACTTTTGGGGGATAAGAAATTATTATGTTACAAATATATAGTGACAATCAGTAATCTACAATACCCATTTATGGGGTTTTTTTTATCTCACCGAAAATGGTGAGTTATCTCACCATTTTCGGTGAGATAATTTTATTTTTTTAAGCTATTACTAGGTTTTAGAGGTGTGTTTTTTTAGCAAAAAAAGCTTTTAAAGTTCAATTTTTAAAAAATAAAAAAACGATTACAAATTTATTAAACTTGCAATCGCTTTTTTTTCTGTTATTTTTTAGAATATAATTCTTAATTTTTTTTTTTGATATCTATTATTTACCAGATAAATGTAATTCTGTAAATTCTTTATCAATAAGTAAAGATTGATTTGTACCAGGTAAAATATTACTTAAAGAAATTTCTACATTATCTATTTGTACAGAGGTAATTGTAAATGGTAAGTTATGGAATACAATATTAAATTTCTTGTATTCTGCATCAAAAACTCCTTCTTTGTGTTGTTGTAAGATAAACTCGTCTTTTTTACCTGTTACTTTAAAAGTACGTAAGCTATATCGTCCTTTTTTGTAATCAAAACCATCATGAGCATCATCAAACAATTGAGACCTTTCTTTACCTTCCTTATAATATACATCTAAAGTAATCTCATCCATTTTTTTCTCACCAACATATTGTTGTACAGGATATTTAGGTATTACAGCTCCTTCTTTAATAAAGAAAGGGATGCTATCTATATCTGCATCTACCCACATTTCTTTTCCTCCTTCTACAACTTCATCAGTCCAGAAATTATACCACTTACCTCTTGGAACATACATTCTTCTTCCTTTGGCATTTGGCTCTAAAATTGGGCATACTAAAATTTTATCACCATAAACAAACTCATCACTTCTATAATGTGTTGCAGTATCTTCTTGGTCAAATAAAACTAAAGATTTTAAAATTGGAGTTCCTTTTTTAATATGATTCCAAAATGCTGTGTATAAGTAAGGTAATAACTGATATCTAATTTCGATAAATTTACGAACGATATCTGTAATTTCTTCTCCAAAAACCCAAGGTTCTTGGCCTCCATGATCTCCAGAAGAGTGTACTCTACAGAAAACGTGAAAGATTCCTAATTGAATCCATCTTGCAAATAACTCTCCTTGAGGTTGTTCTGCAAACCCACCAATATCACTTCCTGCAAAAGAGAAACCAGACATTGCCATTCTTTGTGCTTGGTTGTTTGCAATAGATAAATGCTCCCAAGTTGCTACATTGTCTCCCATCCATGTAGAAGTATATCTTTGCGTACCAGAATATGCTGCTCTTGTAATTACAAAAGGACGTTTTGGGTAAGAATATTTCTTTAAACCTTTGTAAGTTGCACGTGCCATTTGCATTCCGTAAACGTTATGCGCTTTTCTGTGAGAACAAGGGTTTCCATCATAATCATGACGAACATCATTTGGAAAAGATTTGTTAGGAACATCCATTACAGCAGGTTCGTTCATATCATTCCAAACACCTTTAACACCAATATCTTCTATTAATTCTTTAAATAAACCTTCCCACCAAGTTCTTACTTCTGGTTTTGTAAAGTCTGGGAAATAACATTCTCCAGGCCATACTTTACCTTTCATATAAGGACCATCTGCACGTTTACAGAAATAATCTTTATCTAAACCTTCTTTAAAAACATCGTACTCTAAGTCGATTTTAATTCCTGGATCTATAATAACCACGGTTTTAAAACCATCATCTTCTAATTCTTTCACCATTCTTTTTGGGTCTGGAAAATATTCCTTATCCCAAGTAAAACAACGGAAACCATCCATGTAATCGATATCTAAATAAATAGCATCACAAGGTATTTTTAAATCTCTAAAAGTTTTAGTTACTTCTTTTACATTGCTTTCTGGGTAGTAACTCCATTTACATTGATGAAATCCTAAAGCCCATAATGGAGGTAAGGCATGAGGTTTACCAGTTAAATCTGTATAATTAATTACAACGTCTTCCATTTTTGGTCCATAGATGAAATAATAATTCATTTCTCCTCCTTGAGCCCAAAAACTTGTTACATTTCTTCTTTCGTGTGCAAAATCGAAATGGGTTTTAAAAGTATTGTCAAAGAAAATACCATAAGCTTTGTCGTTTTGAATGCCAGTATAAAAAGGAATTGCTTTATAAATAGGATCTGTATCTTTACCAAAAGCGTAAGAATCTGTTACCCAGTTTTCAAAACGTTTTCCTTTGATGTTTACATCTACAGGTTTATCACCTAAACCATAATAACTTTCAGCTTTTTGGCAAACTTTACTCATTTTAACGATGTCTCCACCATATTCGTAACTTTCTTCCCAGTGAAAACCGATTTCATCTTGGTTGATGATTTTTAAATCTACTGCATCATATAAACTAACTTGTAAGCTTTGTTTTTCTACTTTACAAATTAATTTTTTTGTTGTAATAATGTAGTGAGTTTCATCTTCCGTAATTTGTAAAAGACTATACCCTCTACTTGCATATTTTGTAATTCCGTAAGAAAAATCTTTATCAAATTTACCAGTAGTAGAGTATCTGAATCTAATAACACTGTCTCTAACAACAGTTAGTTGTAAAACAACATTGTTTTTTGTGGTAAAATATAATGTGTCTACATCTTTCTTGTAGTTCACAATTTCTGTTGGAAATAAATTTCCTTTTTGTTCTAATTCTGTATTAACAATCATTTATTTGCTTGTTTATTTCAACGAGTAAAAATCGTAAATCTTTATAAAAAAGTTGGTGTTAATTTTATTTTTTTACGATAACGTATTCGTCTAAATTAAACGCAAAAATATTGCTTATTTATTTAAAAATAAGCTGAATAAAAATTGTTTTTAAAGAATTTTAGAAGTCTTAAAAAAGACTGTATATTTTGAGAAGTTTTAAATAATTAACCTTCTTTTTTATCATATTGTTATTAATAATAAAAAAGAAGGTTTATAATTATTTTTACTATTTAAATTTGTATGCAATCATACCTAATGGTGGTAAGTTTAGCTCTATAGAGTTTTCTCTACCATTCCAGTTTTTAGCATCAGAAGTTAGTTTTTTTGTTTTGAAATTTCCTGTACCATTATATTTTTTAGCATCACTATTAAATACTTCTTTTAGAGTACCTTTTTTTGGCAATCCAATTCTATAGTTTTCTCTTGGAACTGGTGTTAAGTTTAAAATTATAATTACATTATCTTTCTCATTATTACCTTTTCTTATGTAAGACATTACAGAGTTTTGGTGGTCTCCATGATCTATCCATTCAAAACCTTCATGAGAAAATTGCTTTTGATGTAAAGCTGGTTCTTTTTTGTATAGTTTATTTAAATCTTTAACTAAAGTTTGAGCGCCTTTATGTACATCGTAATTTAATAAATGCCAATCTAAACTTCCTTGAAAATTCCATTCAGAAGTTTGCCCAAATTCGCCACCTTGAAATAATAATTTTGTTCCTGGATGCGTGTACATTAAACTGTACAGTAGTCTAAGATTCCCAAATTTTTGCCATTCATCACCTGGCATTTTATCTACTATTGATTTTTTACCATAAACTACTTCATCATGAGAAAGAGGTAACATAAAGTTTTCTGTAAATGCGTAATTTAGACTGAATGTTAAATCATTTTGATGGTGTTTTCTATAAATAGGTTCTTTTGCAAAATAGTCTAAAGTATCATGCATCCAACCCATCATCCATTTCATACCAAAGCCTAAACCACCATCGTAAATGGGCCTAGATACTTTAGGGAAAGAAGTAGATTCTTCTGCAATAGTTTGTACATCTGGAAAAGATTCATAAACTGCTGCATTCATTTCTTTGATAAAATCTATTGCTTCTAAATATTCTCTTCCACCATATTTATTTGGCTCCCATTGACCTTCTTCTCTAGAATAATCTAAAAATAGCATAGAAGCCACAGCATCTACTCTTAAACCATCTGCATGGAATTGATCTAACCAAAAAATTGCATTACTAATTAAAAATGCTTTGACTTCATTTCTACCATAATTAAAAATTAAACTTTTCCAATCTTGATGATATCCTTTTCTTCTGTCTGGATGTTCGTATAAATGAGAACCATCAAAGAAACCTAATCCATGGTCATCTGAAGGAAAATGAGAAGGCACCCAATCTAAAAGAACTCCAATTCCTTTTTCGTGAAATTTATCAACTAAATATTTAAATTCATCTGGATACCCAAAACGTGAAGTTGGTGCAAAATATCCTGTTAATTGATATCCCCAACTTGGATCATAAGGATACTCCATAATTGGCATAAATTCTACATGCGTAAAGTTCATTTCTTTTACATAATCTACCAATTCTTCTGCTAATTCTCTATAACTTAAAAAACGATTTTCTTCAACTTGTTTTTTCCAAGAACCTAAATGAACTTCATAAACAGAAAATGGTGCATTTAATGCATTGTTTTTCTTCCTGTTTTTCATCCATTTTTTGTCTTGCCACTCATAATTATCTTCCCAAACTTGAGAAGCGGTTTTAGGTGGATGTTCGCATCTTCTTGCAAAAGGATCTGCTTTTTCTGTAGTAATATCGTTATTTGAGCTTCTTATTTTGTATTTGTAAGTTGCACCTTTTTCTACACCAGGAATAAAACCTTCCCAAATACCACTTCCATCCCAACGAACATTTAAGTGGTGTTCTCCTTCTAACCAAAAATTAAAATCGCCTATTACAGATACAGATTTTGCACTTGGTGCCCAAACTGCAAAATAAGTTCCTTTTTCTCCATCTACAGTTGTTATGTGAGAACCAAATTTTTCATACAATCGATAATGTTTTCCTGCTTGGAAAAGGCTAATATCAAATTCCGAAAAAAGACTGTGTACTTTTGTTTGTGCCATATTTTTTATGTGTTCAAAATGTTTGTGATACCTTTTAATGGAATAATTGTCCATTTAGGTCTGGAATTAAGTTCATAACCTAACTCATAAATTGCTTTTTCTAACAAGCAATATTTTAATAAATATTTTCTTTCGTTTGTATAACCAATTGATAAATTGGCATTTTGTGTAATTTCTCTATACGTTTCTAAAAACACAGAAATCATATATTTGTAGAGTAATTCTCCATATTCAAAAAGCTCTTCTTGTGTTTTAGAATAGTTTTCTTGATTGCTAAAAATTGTCGAATAAATTGCATAATGAAAAGATCTAAACAAACCTGCAACATCTTTTAATGGGGGTTGTTTTACTTTACGATCTCTAATGGTACTTTCTGGTTCACCTTCAAAATCTAAAATACAAAAGTCATCATCTTGTACTAAGATTTGCCCTAAATGATAATCGCCATGAATTCTTATGCGTTCTCCTTTTAGTTTTGTCCAATCAAAATTTACAAATTGCTTTCTAATAGCATTTTTGTTTTCTAAAAATTTTTTTGCCAATTCTAAAGAGTATCCTTCTAATTTATGAAGATTATTTTCTGTAAGGTTTAATCTATTTTGAAATTGATAGGTTAATCTATTTTTAAGCCAAACTGAATAATCCCCATTAAATCGAGTAGGAGTAAAGGCAGTTTCTTCAAATTCTGAACCTAATGCAATATGCATTTCTGCGGTTCTTAAAGCCAATAATTTTACCTTATTTAATAAGTTTAAACCAACCCAATCTACAATTTGTGCAGGTAATTCTGCTATTTTTTGTCTTTTAAAAATTTCTATATCTGGTAAACTTTTAAAGCTGATTTTTTTAGTGTCAATTGCATTAAAAATAACATGTAATTCTTTTAAAAAATACTCCCAAGCATCACCATTATTGGGTACTAATTTTTGCATTAATGCAATAGTAATGTTTGTTTTTTCTGAATCTATAATATTCATGCTTCCTAAATATGGAGGCGTATTTTTAAAGTCTTTTTTGTCTGATAAAAAACGACTCATTTCATAGTCTGGATTTTTATCTGCATATATTCTTCTAAAAAATTTTACAATAAAAGCATCATTATAAATGATAGAAGTATTGCTTTGTTCAACTCCCATAAATCTTGAAGATTCGTATTTCGGAAAATCAAAACTTTCTGTTTTGTGGTATTGAACTGGTGTTTTATCTACAGGTAAAGCTGTATTTATACGTTCGTAAACTACTTTTCTAAAGGCTTCTAAATGCATGGCATCTATGATATAACCTTCTTGATCTTTTAATTTTAAAGGAAGAATTTTTCCTTCTTTTGAAAAGTTTTCATCAGAAACAAATGCGATTGGTAAAAAGTAATGATGATAAAATGCTTCAATAAAATTGACTTCTAAAATCAAACCAAAATAAACTTCTCCTTCTTTTTGAATTCTAAAGTATTCACTTAATTCTATGTATTTTATTTTGCTAGATTTTCCTCCAAACCAACGTTGTTTCTGAATATATTCTTCTAAAACATCAGATAAAAAAACGTTTACAAAATCTTTGTCCTCTATCAACTCTTCCCATTTGTTTTTTGATGAGAAAATTTTAGAATTAGAATTTGTATTCGTTTTTTCTTTCATTATTTATTGATTTTAAAAATATGAAAAGGTAATGTAGCATGCAATTGTACATAATTCCATTCATTATACCAATTGTAACAATTTCTAGTTACAAGATCTTCAACTTCTACTTTTTGTCCGTGATTAACTCCTAAATCGCTAAGAGGTAATTGCACAGAACCAGATTGAGAGTTCCAAGCATCTAAACTGATAATAGTTAATGTTTCGTTACTTTTATCATCATTCCATTTATAGAAAGCAATTAATTGATCATTACCAGTTTCTACAAATTTAATATTGTTGGTTTGCTGGAAAGATTCATTCTCTTTTCTAATTGCATTAATTTTTGCGATTAAAGTTGTTACTTTATTTTCTTTAAACCAATCATAATGACAAAGTTGGAATTTCTCTGACATATAATATTCCTCTTTTCCAGGAATTGGTTCGCTTATCATTTGCTCAAAAACGGGTCCGTAAATTCCGATATTAGAACTTAATGTTCCTGCCAATGCATAACGTTGTAAGTATTTGCTTTCTGGAGCGCCTTGTAAATGGAAAGGATTGATATCTGGTGTATTTGGCCAGAAATTAGGACGCATGTATTCCTTTTGATTGGTTTGTGTTAAATCGTTCATATACTCTATTAATTCGTGCTTAGAATCTCTCCAAGTAAAATAAGTATATGATTGTGTGTAGCCCTGTTTTGCTAATTGTTGCATTACTTTTGGTTTGGTAAAAGCCTCTGCTAAAAACAATACATCTGGATGTTGTTTTTTTATTTCTGTAATTATCCAATTCCAAAAATAGTAGGGTTTTGTATGTGGGTTATCAACTCTAAATACGTTAATTCCAAAATCAATCCAATATAATAAAGTGTCTAAACATTCTTGCCAAAGATTTTTAAAATCTTTAGATTCCCAATAAATTGGAAGAATGTCTTGGTATTTTTTAGGAGGATTTTCTGCATATTGTACAGTTCCATCTGGTCTCCATTTAAACCAATCTGGATGATCTTTAACCCAAGGATGATCTGGTGCAGCTTGTAAAGCATAATCCATTGCAATTTCAATGCCTTGTTTTTTTGCTTCGGAAATTAAATTTTTAAAATCTTCTACGCTTCCTAATTCTGGATGTAAATCTTTATGACCTCCATGTTTAGAACCAATACCCCAAGTAGAACCTACATCTCCATTTTGAGCAACAGTTGTATTGTTTTTACCTTTTCTGTTTACTTCTCCAATAGGATGAACAGGAGGGAAGTACAAGGTATCAAATCCCATTTTTGCGATTCTTGGTAACAATCTATGGCAATCATTAAAAGTACCATGTTTTCCTTCTTGTTCTGATGCAGAACGTGGGAAAAACTCATACCAAGTACTAAATCTTGCTTTTTTTCTGTCTACATAAACCTGATATTCTTTTGAGGTATTTGTTAGAAATTTTTCAGGATGGTTTTTTAATATTAATGTAAGTTTCTCTGACACAGCTTCTTTTATAGATTCTGTATAGGTTTCACTATTCTTAAAAATAAATATTAAGTGTAATAAATATTCTTTTTCATCTTTAGAAACCTTATCTATAATAGAAGAAAGTAATTCAGCTCCTTCTAAAAGTTCTGAATTTACATGTTGATAATCATCAATTTTTCTTTCTATTCCATGTTGCCAGTTTAAAAGATAATCTACCCAACCTTCAACTTTATAAGAATAAAAACCTTGCTTTGTTGTATGAAAATTTGCTGCCCATTCATCATTAAAAGTTGGAGTCATTCTTACTTCTGACCAACTCTTATCGTTTTCATGTTTGTAATGAACACTTGCTTGAAGTATGTCATGACCATCTATTAAAACATCTGCAGTTACATTTACAATTTCATCAACAACTCTTTTAATGTATATTTTGCCACAATTTATTTGTGGAGCAACATTTTCTACTACAATTCTACTTTGATTTTGCATTAATTTGGTTAATTTTTAATAATAAAAAAGTAAAAAATCTTTACCCGATAATTGTTCCTTTTGGTATAATAGCATCTTTTTTGATAACAACAATACCATCTTTAACCATATAAGTATCTGTTTCTATATTGTCTATATGTGTACCTCCATTTATTCTTACATCATCTCCAATTCTACAATTTTTATCTATAATACAGTTGTGAATGTAGCATCTATCTCCTATACCCATCATAATTTCTATGTTTTCTTTAGCAACTTGCTCTAGGGTTTCGTAAAAATCGTTACCCATCATATAAGTATTGGATATTAATGAATTTTTACCAATTCTAGATCGGATACCAATTACAGATCTTTCAATTTTTTCTGCTTGTATAATACAACCATCACCAATTACAGCTCTGTTTAAGATAGAGCCAGAAATTTTTGATGTTGGTAGAATACGAGCTCTTGTATATACACCTTTTTCATTATACAAATCAAATTGAGGAACATCATCTGTTAAGCCTAAATTTGCTTCAAAGAAAGAATCTATATTACCAATATCTTCCCAATAACCTTCGTATTGATAACTTAAGGTTTTGTATTTTTCTATGGCTTGTGGTATAATTTCTTTTCCAAAATCATTGGTGTCTGGATTATCCATTAATTTAATTAGTAAATCTCTATTAAAAATATAGATACCCATTGAAGCCAAATAATCTCTTCCTTGAGCTTTCATATCATTACCTACATCAGAAGTCCAATTTGGTAATAATTCTTCTCCTGGTTTTTCTATAAAAGAGGTGATAATATTTTCATCGTTTGTTTTTAACAGACCAAAAGAAGTTGCGTCTTTAGCGTTAACAGGATATGTTGCAATAGAAATTTCTGCGCCACTTTTTTCATGTTTATCAATCATATCATTAAAATCCATTTGATATAATTGGTCTCCAGAAAGTATTAATGCATATTCAAAATCGTTTGCTAAAAAATGATGCATGCTTTGCCTAACAGCATCTGCAGTTCCTTGAAACCATTTATCACTTTGTATGGTTTGTTCTGCAGCTAATACATCAACAAAAGCAGAACTAAAAAAACTAAAATGATATGTATTTGTGATGTGCTTATTTAAAGAAGCAGAATTAAATTGCGTTAAGACGTACATCCTTTTAATATCTGAATTGATACAATTAGAAATAGGAATATCTACTAGCCTATACTTACCAGCAATGGGTACAGCTGGTTTAGATCTATCTTTTGTTAATGGGTATAATCTTGATCCTTGGCCTCCACCTAAGATAATTCCGAGTACTTTATTGTTAATCATTTAGTTCTTATTTTAAGGATTTGTATAGTTCTTCTACTTGTTTTGCAATTGATATCCAATCGAAATAATCTTCTACTCTTTTGCGCCCTTTTTTAGCCATTGAGTTTCTTAATTCTGGATTGTTTATGACTTTATTTACACCTTCTGCTAAATCTCTGGCAAATTTATCTGGATTTACAGGTTCAAAAGGTGCTGAATCTTGTTGTTCTACTGGTATTAAAATTCCGGTTTCATTATGAACAACAACTTCTTTTATTCCTCCAACAGCACTTGCAACAACAGCTGTATCACAAGCCATTGCTTCTATATTTATAATTCCGAAAGGTTCATAAATTGATGGGCAACAAAAAACATCTGCATGAGAGTATAATTGAATGATTTCTTTTTTAGTAACCATTTTATCAATCCAAATAACGTTTTTACGTGTTTTTTTAACTTCATTTACAGCATCTTCCATTTCTTTTCCAATTTCTGGAGTATCTGGAGCACCAGCACAAAGTACAATTTGCGTATCTGGATCTATATATTTTATTGCGTTAACTAAGTGAATGATTCCTTTTTGCCTTGTAATTCTCCCAACAAAAAGTACATAAGGTTTGTTTTTATCAACTCCATACTCATCTAAAGTAGAGGTTTCTGAAGTAGTTACATATTCTTGTAAATTTATACCATTATAAATTACTTTTACTTTGTTCTCATCAACATTAAAGTGCTTTAAAACGTCTTCTTTTGTTTCTTCAGAAACAGCAATTAATGCATCTGCCATTTCTATAGCTGTTTTTTCTATCCAAGAAGAGGCGTCATAACCACGTCCTAATTGTTCTCTTTTCCAAGGACGCAAAGGTTCTAAAGAATGTGTTGTAATTACAAGAGGAATTCCATAACAGAGTTTTGCCACAATTCCTGCAAAATGTGAGTACCAAGTATGGCAATGCACAACATCTGCATCTATTGCTTCTGCATTCATAAGAAGTCCAGTACTTAAAGTTTTAAAAACGGCTTTTAACTTGTCATCTGCGTTTTCAAAATCTGCATTTTCAAAAGGAAAACCTTTTACAGTTAAATTACCATTACTTTCATTTTGATCTCCAAAACAGCGAACATCAATCTCCATTAATTTTTCTAATTCTGCTGCCAGATATTCTACATGTACTCCTGCACCTCCATAAACATAAGGTGGAAATTCTCTGGTAAAGAAAAGGGCTTTCATAAATTTATTTAGTAGTTATAGGTTAGTTTTTGTTTTAAATCATTAAGGTATAAAACAGCTACAAAACTACAAAATTAAAAATGAGTTTTTTTTCTTTGAAATATTATTATCAGTTTGATAATTTTAAGTTAACAAAAACATAAAATACTGATAAATAACTATAAAGATAGAGAAAGAATAATAAATATAATAATTACTAAAAATCAGAAATTAAACATTTCGTTGTTTATTAATTTCATCTTGTAGTTGTCTTCTTAACTTTTGCTCTCTTTCTAAAGATTTTTTTCTATGTTGCTCAAAATCCTGCTCAACATCTAATAAATTATTTTGTGCTTCTTTAGTTAAAATATTACTTCTTGTAAACTTAAAAATAAAGTAAAAAAGGCTTAACATTAGCAACGCAATAATACTCCAAAGAATTAAGTTATAAGTTACTTTACTAAGTTGAATGCCAAAAAGAGAGATAGAGTTTTCTTTTTTATTTGCAATTTCTAAATCTGATTGTGTACTAGAAAGTAGTTTTTGAGTTTTTTCTATCTCAGTTTTTTTACTTTTTAATAAAGCTTCTTTTTCTGATATTATTTTTTTTGATGATTTAAGAGAGTCTAAAACATTTAGTTTTAACTTTTGATAACGTTCTTTGCTTATTACTTTGTATACTTGGTAAGTAGTAGAGGTTCTGTATATTTTATCAAATTGATTTTCTATAGAGTTGTTATCTACAGTTTGTTCTTGTGCAAAAAAGGATGTAGAAATTAGGAGTAATAATGTAATTAAAAAAGGTTTCATTAGTTAATTGTTTTTAGAAATGTAAATTTATAAAAAAAACCCAAACGAAAAGTTTGGGTTTTTTAGTATAAGCAAGTATTATTATTTATTTAATTTTCTCTACAACTGCCTTAAAAGCGTCTGGGTTGTTTACAGCTAAATCTGCTAAAACCTTACGGTTTAATTCGATATTGTTAGCTTTTACTTTTCCCATAAACTGAGAGTAAGACATTCCGTGCAAACGAGCTGCAGCGTTAATACGCATAATCCATAAAGAACGGAAGTTTCTCTTATTGTTTTTACGGTCTCTATATGCATAAAGCATACCTTTTTCAACCGCATTTTTTGCTACTGTATAAACGTTTTTTCTACGTCCAAAGTAACCTTTTGCTGCCTTCAAGATTTTTTTTCTTCTATTTCTTGAGGCTACTGAATTTACTGATCTTGGCATAATTTCAATGTGTTTTGTAGTGAGCGACGATACTATCGTACTTTTAATTAAAAATGACTTTAATTGCTACATTACATGGTTAATAATTAAATTCCCTTTTTTAAACTTATTTTAAGTTTAATTGTTGCATAATGTTAGCTTCATCAGACTTATGTACTAAAGTATCATGAGTTAACTTTAATTTACGTTTTTTAGACTTCTTTGTTAAGATATGACTTTTAAACGCGTGCTTTCTTTTAATTTTTCCAGTACCAGTAACTTTAAATCGTTTTTTGGCGCTAGATTTGGTTTTCATTTTAGGCATCTCTCCTTCGTTTTTAACTTGCTTAATATTTTTATTTCTGATAAAAAAAATCAGAACTACTTTACTTTTTTAGGAGCAATAAACATAATCATACGTTTACCTTCTAATTTTGGTAACTGCTCAACTTTACCATATTCTTCTAATTCTTGAGCTAATTTTAGTAATAAAATTTGCCCTTGTTCTTTAAAGATGATTGAACGACCTTTAAAAAACACAAATGCTTTTAGTTTGGCACCATCTTGTAAAAACTTTATTGCATGTTTCTTTTTAAACTCGTAATCATGCTCGTCTGTTTGAGGACCAAAACGTATTTCTTTAATCGTAACCTTTGTGGCTTTAGATTTTAAAGCTTTTTCACGTTTTTTTTGTTCGTACAAAAATTTCTTGTAATCAATTATTTTACAAACGGGTGGTTTTGCTTTTGGTGATATTTCTACCAAATCCAACTCTTGTTCTTTGGCTAACTCTTTAGCTTTTGCTAAAGGATAAACACCAATTTCTACATTTTCGCCTACAAGACGAACTTCGTCAACATATTTTATTTTCTCATTAATCCTATGTTGATCTTCTTTGATTACTCTTAATGGTCTTCTGGACCTACTTCTACGTATTGCTATGACTTATAATTTTAAAATTTAACTTGTGGTTGTTTAATCAACCTTTATTTTATTTTTGAAATTCAAATTTACTTAAAATTTCTTCAATGTTTTGTTTTCTTCTTCTTTTATTAAAGATACAAATTCTTCTAGAGTAAATGTACCAATATCACCTTCGCCATGTTTTCTTACAGAAACTGTGCCATCTTGTTCTTCTTTCTCTCCAACAATTACCATAAATGGTATTTTGTTAACTTCTGCATCTCGTATTTTACGTCCAGTTTTTTCACTTCGGTTATCTACGAGGGCGCGAATTTCGGAATTTTCTAACGATTCTAAAACTTTTTCTGTATATTTTTGATATTTCTCACTGATTGGCAGTATAATAACTTGATCTGGGGTTAACCAAAGTGGGAAATTTCCTCCTGTATGTTCTAGTAAAACCGCAATAAAACGTTCCATAGAACCAAATGGAGCCCTGTGAATCATTACAGGTCTGTGTGATTGGTTATCTGAACCTGTATACGTTAAATTGAAACGTTTTGGTAATTGATAATCTACTTGAATTGTACCTAATTGCCAACTTCTTCCTAAAGCATCCTTTACCATAAAGTCTAATTTAGGTCCATAGAAAGCAGCTTCACCTTCTTCAATTACAAAATTTAGACCTTTATCTGTTGCAGCAGAAATAATTGCATTTTCTGCAATATCCCATGTTTCTTCATCACCTATATATTTATCTAAATTTTCTTTATCTCTAATAGAAACTTGAGCAGTAAAATCTTCAAAACCTAAAGAACCAAAAACGTACAATACTAAATCTATTACATCTTTAAATTCTTGATCTAGTTGTTCTGGAGTACAGAAAATATGCGCATCATCTTGTGTAAAACCTCTTACCCGCGTTAATCCATGCAATTCTCCACTTTGTTCATATCTATAAACCGTTCCAAATTCTGCGAAACGTTTTGGTAAATCTTTATAAGAATAAGGTTTAAAGTTGTAAACTTCACAGTGGTGTGGACAATTCATAGGTTTTAATAAAAACTCTTCATCCATTTTAGGAGTTTTTATTGCTTGAAAACTGTCTTCACCATATTTTTCATAATGTCCAGAAGTAACATATAGTTCTTTCTGACCAATATGTGGTGTCATTACCATTTCATAACCTGCTTTCTTTTGAGCAACTTTTAAAAAGTTTTCTAAGCGAGCACGCAAAGCTGCTCCTTTTGGTAGCCATAAAGGCAATCCAGCACCAACTTTTTGAGAAAAAGTAAATAACTCTAATTCTTTTCCTAATTTTCTGTGATCTCTCTTTTTTGCCTCTTCTAGTAACTCTAAATATTCAGTTAGCATTTTTTGCTTCGGAAAACTAATTCCGTAAACACGTGTCAACTGATTGTTTTTTTCATCTCCTCTCCAATAAGCACCAGCAACATTCATTATTTTAACGGCCTTTATAATTCCTGTGTTTGGTATGTGGCCTCCTCTACATAAATCTGTAAAATTGCTATGATCACAAAAAGTAATATCACCATCCGTTAAGTTTTCAATCAACTCAACTTTATATTCATTATTTTCTTTTTTGTATAAAGATAAAGCGTCTGCTTTAGAAACAGAGCGTATAGAAAATTCGTGTTTTCCACGAGCAATTTCTAAAAACTTCTTTTCAATTTTAGGAAAATCTTTGTCGGAAATAACATCATCACCTAAATCAATGTCATAATAAAAACCATTTTCAATGGCTGGACCAATGGTTAATTTTGCTTTTGGATAAAAACTTAAAATTGCTTCAGCTAAAACATGTGCAGAAGAATGCCAAAAAGCTTTTTTTCCATTATCATCGTTAAAAGTGTATAAAATTAAAGAACCATCTGTGGTTAATGGGGTAGTTGTTTCAACTGTTATTCCGTTAAATTTAGCAGATATCACATTTCTTGCAAAACCTTCACTAATGTTTTTTGCAACATCTAAAGGTGTGCTATTTTCTTTAAACTCTTTAACAGTTCCGTCAGGTAAAGTAATTTTAATCATTTAATAGAATCTATTTTTGGGTTGCAAAGATATTAGAAAACAATTTTTCATACAATATATATATGCACTTATTCTACATATACATCTTTCTACAATTTAATAATGTTTTATTTAAGGTATTTTTTTGATTAGGGTAAAAAAAGATTAATTTTTTTGTGATGTAAAGCCTTTATTATAAGGGTATTAATTTTGGGAGATATAAAAAACAAAAAAATACTTTAAAAAAACAGTTGTGAGATTCAAAAGAGGGTGTATATTTGCACCCGCTAAGCGAAAACACAAAGC